>DASUGE010000273.1:0-18230 GCA_036274215.1 Polyangiaceae bacterium
GAAGACAGCCGTCAGAAACGACGGCTCGTTCGTGGGCTTCACACCATCCCCTGCGTTTCTCGAGCTGAGTCACGGAGACCAGTTCAACGCACCCAATAGCCCGATCGATCCGGGAGTCTTTCCGGCCATCGTTGGCGGCGCGCAGGTCGGCCACTTCATGATGTACGTGGACGCTTCGAAGAGAACCTTCGACACCACCAAGGGGAACATCAGCATGGCCCAGCTCAATGGCGACATGGTGAGCGGCGTCTTCATGGGGAAGGTGAGCTTCGCCCTGCCCTACACCAACTACAAGCTGCTCGTGAACTACTTGGAAGGACCGGACGTTTCGATCCTAAGGACGAGCTCCGGAAGAGCTCGCTACTACATGGTCTTTGCGGCGGCTGACGCTAGCAATCTCATCGGCTATGCGACGGCCAGCACTGACGAGTTCGACCGCGATCCCAAGGGGTGCTGGAACTTCAAAGGCTGGATTTTCCAGGATCTCGGGACCGGAAACAACCATGCGAACTTGGTCCGGTACAACGGCAGGAACTACATCCTCTACCACCGGGGCTTCGCCGATCGAGGCAATCACCGCAGGCAGGTCTGGGCCAAGGAGATCACGCTCGTGGACAACCCGAACGCCGATCCGTCCCTGCCGGGTGACGGTGAAATCGTGGGGGTGACGCGGCCGACCATCGACTCGATCGACAAGCTCGAGCTCTACGGCAGCCTCAACGGGACGACGACGAATATCGATCGGACCACCCAATACATCCGAAACGCCATCAGCAACGACACGGCGTGGTCGTACGTCACTTTGGCCACGGAAGACACGTTCAAGGAAGGCGAGGGGATCTACAATCGATTCCTGACGAAGGGCTCGACCAACCAAGAATGGATCTTCGAAAACGTGCCCGCGAACACGGTAGTGGGTGGCAAGCAAGTCCCCGCCAATGCGGTCCGCATCAAGAATATGCTGACCCCCGACAAGCGCATGAACTGCGGCGCTCGCTGGAGCACGGACGCCGAGGGAGACAACTTCGGGCTGTTCAACAATACCCTCAACGCTACCTCGGCGAACCAGGTGTGGGTCAAGGAGTCAGTCCCCAATCTTCCGGGCGCCGTCAGGTTACGGAACCTCGGGAACAACCTCTTTTTGACGCGCATCAAGTCGGGTCAAGCAGATACCTTCTGCAAGGCGGCCGTGGCAGCCACCGCGACTCCGGAGCGCCAGCGGTGGTTCATCGAGTAGGCGGCGCGGCTCACTAGAACCGCCGCCGTCCCTACTTCGCGCGCGCGAGCCAAATCCCGGCAGCCTCGCCGTACGGCACCGAGTAGAGGAGACCCGAGCCCGGCTGCACGTAGTCGGCGACGCCTTCGCTCACGAGCGCCGAAAACCCGAGCTCGGCGTTCGAGTACTCGAGCCGGCCGGTGCCGCTGCGCGCGTCGTAGTGCGTGAAGAAAACGAGCCCCGGCAGGTCGCTCATGAAGCCGTTGCGCGTGACGTGCACGCCGTCCGCGACGGTCGTCGAGCTGTAGAGCCGCTCGAGGCGCTGATCGTCGAGCACCGTCGTGTCGGGGTTCGGGCCGGCGATGGCGAGCGTCCCCTCGGTGCTCTCGAGGTTCAGAAACCACGCCATCTTGCCGGCGAGCTCGGAGACGGGATGCGATGCCGTGTACGCGTAGCGCTGGCGCGCGGCGTTGTGGCCCACGACGACGGCCTCACCGTTCACGACCTCCGTGAGATCGACGCGCGTGTCGTCGACCGCGACGACGAGCCGGCTCCAGAGCGGATTGGCCGGCTGCCGCAAGACGCCGGTCGCGATGTCGCTCACGGTGCCCGCGGTGTCCCAGCTGACGAAGCGCCCGCTGCCGTTTTGCGCATCGAGCAAGGCGAAGCCGCCGGTGTAGTCGCCGCCCGTGCGCGGCGGCGCGAGCTCGGTGCGCTCGAGCGCGGCCCCGTCGCCGAGCTCGAGCTCGCTGTCGTCGGGCAGCTTGACGACGAGCGACCCCGTGCGTGAGTCCTTGTCGATGTCCGTGAGATAGAACGCCCAGAACGGGTCTTTCGCCAGGTTCGGGTGCGGGCGCGGGCCGACGAGCGACGTCGCGCGCGTCTCCGTGATTCGCAGAAAATGCGGGTCCGCGGCGATCCCGAGCGGCACCTGCTGGCGCGTTTCGTTGTCCCACACCGCGAGCCGCTCCGCGTCGCAAGGCGAGAAGAAGGCGAGCAGATCGAGCTCCGAGCTAGGGGGCAAGACGGTCAGGTTGCAGGCGGAATCGTCGATGTCGAGCGTCGTGAGGCTCGGAGCGTCGTCGTTCGAGATGGTGAGGCGGTGAATGCCTTGGTCGTCCTCGTAGAAGATGGCGCCGAAGGCCGCCGTGAAGCGCGTGACGCCGCTCCCGACCCAACCGATGGGCGACCAGTCGCGATCGAACGCGCCGAGCTCGCCGTCCGCGCGCACGAGGCGCCGCTGCGCGTCGATGTCCTGCACGTTGCTCGCGATGAGCTTCATGGCTGCCGCTGCGGGGTTCACCCCGTAAAGGTCCGAGCCGGTGTGGACGACGAGGCCGCTCGGCGTGAAACCCGACGGGAGCTCGGCGTCGTCGATCTCGAGCGGGTAGGGCGTGCAGCTCGTGTCCGAGAAGTGCAGCGTGTTCGAGCCCGTGCCGTCGTAGTACGCGATGTACGTGCGCGACGCCGTCTCGCTACCGTCCGACCAATAGCCGGTGACGTCCGGGATTTTGCAGGGTTTGGGCGCTTGGTAGCGCATGACGTAGAGCGCGTTGTCGCCCTCGGTCGCCGAGCGCGCGAAGATGAACGGCTCGCTGCTCGTCATCACATCGAGCTCGCGGTAGCTGCCCGCGACGACACGAAACCCCGGGACGTCGAGGTAGGTCTTTACCGGCGGAAAGAGCGCATCGCCGGCGTTCTTGAAGCCCTGCACGATGTCGCAGGCGGGAAGCGCGAAGAGTGCGCTTGCGAGCAGCGCGCTCCGGCCTATTTGGCGCGCGCGAGCCAAATGCCCGCTCCTTCGCCGTAGGGCACCGAGTACAGGATGCCGTTGCCGGCGTACGTGAAGTCGGAGACGCCCTCGCTCACGATGCTCGTGAAGCCGAGCTCGAGGTTCGAGTACTGGAAGCGGCCGGTCTGGTGCTCCTCGTCGTAGTTGTCGAGGAAGCCGATGCCGGGGAGGAACTCCTCGACCTCGTCGAGGAAGGCGTGGTCCGGGTGATGCACGTTGCGAGCGACCACGACCGGCTCGAAATACTGGCGCCCGCAATCGGTGCCGGGCGTGCAAGCGGATTCGCCGATCGAGAGCGTGCCGTTCCTGCCGTCGAAGTCGCTGAACAGGGCCTGGCGTTTTTGGAAATCGCGGTACGCGAAGCGCCGGCGCGGCACGCGGTCGAGCACCGGGAACACTTCGCCCTGGTAGAGCTGCGCGAGCGTGCCGGCGGTTCCGTCGTAATCGATGGTGAGATCGGCGAAATTGACCCCCGGGGCTTCGCGCAGAACGTTGCTCGCGAGAAGGCTCACGTTGCCCTCGAAGTCCCAGCGCACGAAACGGCCGAGGTCGCCGTTGATGTCGACCATCGCGAAGCCGTAGTCCTCTTTGGGGTCGAGGCGGGTCCGCTCGAGCGCGGCGTTCGAGCCGAGCACGAGCTCCGTACCGTCGGGGCCACGCGCGACGAGCGTTCCGACGCCGTGGTAGTAGTCGATGTTGCGCAAGAAGAACGCCCACACCCCGGCCGATGGCGTCGGCGGATCGACCGTGCCCGGACGAACGCTCATCAGGAGCGCCCGCGGATCGTCGACCGTGTAGTCCGGGTACGTCGTCTCGTGCGTGTCCTGATCCAGGATGGCGAGCTTTTTCTCGCCGCACGGCTCGAAGAAGCCGAGCCAATGCTGCGTCCACGCCGGGAACCCGAGCTGACAGCCGTCAGCGGCGAGCGTCTCGACGTCGATGCTCGGCTTGCCGCCGCGGCTCATGGGAGTCGCGACCTGGATGCCGTTCGCGTCCTCGAAGTAGAGCGCGCCATCCGCCGGTGCGAGCGCGAGCACGCCTTCGGCGAAGCCGTCGATGTACTGCCAGTCCCGGTCGAACGCCTGCATCTTCCCGTCGCCGAGCACGAAGGTCGTGCCGTCCTTGCCGGCACCGACCAGCACTGCATCGGCCTTTTCGCTGATGACCTCGGAGGAGTCGAGCCCGGGGTCGACCATGAGGAGCTGCCCCGCGGAGCGCAAAACCAGCTTGAAGCGGCTTTGGCCCATGGCATCGGGGGGCGTGATGTACGTGGCGAGCGGGAGGTCCGCGTCTTCGAGGACGAGCGAGGAGACGTGGCAATGCGTGTCGCTGAACCTCAGGGTGCCGTGGTTTCCGCCGTCGGGAAAATACGCGACATAGGCGACGCCGAGGTCGATGTTCCCCCCGGCCCAATAGTGGCCGACGTGGGGGATGGTGCAGGGCGTCGGCACCGCGTAGCGAATCGAGTAGAGAGAGTCGTCGTTGACCTTGGTGCCGCGCGCGAGGACGAACAGCTCAGACGAGGTCAAGAGGACGAGATCGCGGTAGCTGCCCTCGACCAGCCGGTAGCCCGGAGCGTCGAGGTAGGTCTTCACCGACGGGAAGAGCGCGTCGCCGGCGTTCTTGAAGCCCTGGACGATGTCGCAGGCCGAGACGACGAGGGGGAGGCCGAGGAGCGCGGCGGTCTTGGCGAAGCGGGGCGCCGCGCGAAAGCCCATGTTATGCGGCTATGCTCTAGCACAATGCTCGGGAGGCGCTCGCTCCGGTGCTTCGGTCTGCTCGCGATGTGCCTCTCGGCAACACCCGCGCACGCCGACCCACGGGCGGCCGCTGCGCCACGTGCCGGCGCCGCGAGCGACATCGAGCTCCCCGAGGGGCTCGACACGAAGGTCACCTATCCCGAGGGCGCGACGAAGAGCGCGACGGTCGTGCTCGAGGTGGAGATTGACGTCGCGGGCAACGTCACGTCTGCGCACGTCGTCTACGGCGAGGAGCCGTTCGCGACGGCCGCGGTGCGCGCCGCCGATGAATGGCGCTTCTCGCCCGCGCGTCGCGCCGGAAAGCCGCTCGCCGTGCGTATTCGCTACACCGTGCAGTTCGAGCCGCCGCCGGTCGAGCTCGCGGAAGAAGACGACGAGACGCCGGGCGCGGTGCCGGCACCGGCCCAGGCAGCACCGGTCGCGCGCGCTACGCGCTCACTCGAGGTCGTCGTCCAGGGTGAACGCGTGAGAAAGACGGTGCCCGGCGCTGTCACGATCACGCGCGAGCAGGCGCAAGCGCTGCCGGGAACCTTCGGCGATCCGCTGCGCGCCGTCGAAGCGCTGCCGGGCGTCATCCCGATCGTCTCGGGTTTGCCCTCCTTCTTCATTCGTGGCGCGCCGCCCGCCAACGTCGGCTTCTTCATCGACGGCATCGACGTGCCGCTGCTCTATCATGCGTTTTTCGGGCCGTCGGTCGCGCACCCCGCGCTGATCAAGAGCGTCGAGGTGCACAAGGGCGGAGGGCCCGTCGAGTTCGGTCGCTTCGCGGGGCCGGTGGTCGCCGCCGAGATCACTCCGCTTCAGCACCGATGGAACGGCGAGGCGAGCATCCGCACCATCGACGCGGGCGGCATCATCGAGGCGCCGTTCGGCCAGTGCGCGGAGCCGAAAGAGGGGAAGGGCTGCTCGCTCGGCAGCGTGCGCCTCGGCGGGCGCTACGCGTACACGGGGCTCGTGCTGTCGCAGCTCAGCGATTCGAAGCTCGACTATTGGGATTACCAGGGTAATGCGGCGATCGATCTCGGCCGCCACGACACGCTGAGCGTCCTCGCGTTCGGTGCTTACGACTATTTCGACGCGGGCGCGACCAGCGATCAGGGCGGCGGCAAGGTGCGGTTCCATCGGCTCGACCTGCGCTGGGACCACGATTTCTCGCGCACGCACCTGCGTGTCGGCATGACGGGCGGCTACGATTCGACGGGCGGCGTGGAGGCGACGACGAGCGCCGTGCGGGATCGTTCGGTGCGCCTGCGCGCCGAGCTGTCGAGCGCCGTCTCCGACAGCGTGTTCTTGCGCTACGGCGTCGACGGTCGCGTCGACGACTACTCGCTCGAGACGGACCCGCTGCTCCTGAACTTCGCCGACTACTCGGCGCTCTTTCCCGCGCGGACCGAGACGACGATGGGCGGCTACCTTTCCGTGGAATGGAAGCCGACTCGGCGCATCACGGTCGTTCCGGGTCTGCGTGGCGACCTCTACTGGCAAGACGCGCTCCTCCGGCCGGCGGTCGACCCGCGCGTGTTCGCCAACTTCGAGCTCACGGAAACGTTGAGCCTCGACGAATCGCTGACGATCGGGCACCAGCGCGCGAATTTCGTTCCGAACGTGCCGGGGGCGCAGGTCGCGGATCTCGAGCACGGCTTGCAGCAAGCGGTCATGTGGAGCTCCGGCATTCACTGGCGGCTCCCGAGCGATTTCGGCGTCGATGCTGCGGTCTTCCGCACCGCCTACCTGAACGCGCTCGACCCGCTCGGCGGCAAGCGCGACTTCAGCATCGATCGCACGGTGCCGCGCTCGGACATCGACTCGGCGGGGCTCGAGCTGCGCGTGAAGCGGGCCTTCACGCACAAGCTCGGCGGCTTCGTCTCGTACACCCTCTCGCGCACGTGGCGCTCCTCGGGAGACGAAGAAAGCGTGTCCGGTTTCGACCGCCCGCACGTCGTCCAGGCCGCGCTCGCCTACGACTTCGGCAAAGGGCTCACGACGGGGGTGCGTGGCGTCTTCTACTCCGGCGTCCCGGAGCTGAACCTACAGGGCACGCCGCACTTCACGACCGACCGGCGTGGTCGGCCGTACTTCCGCGCCGACGTCCGCGTCGCCAAGCGCTGGAAGCTCGGGGAGACCAGCTACTGGGGCATTACGGCCGAGATCCTGAACGCGACCTCCACGTCCGAGGTCGTGCGGCTCGACTGCGGCGTTCGCTGCGCCCAGCGCGTCGCCGGACCCGTGATTTTGCCGAGCATCGGCGTCGAAGCGGGCTTTTAGGACGGCGCTTCGCGGCCGCGGTCGCGCCCGAGCCTGGTGCTATGCTCCCGCGCGCATGTCGCGTTCGGGTTTTTTCGCCGCCGCCGCCGTTTCGCTCGCCCTGGTGCTGCCGGCGTCGTCGGCCCTCGCCGGGAGCGATCCCGAGGCGCCGCCCGAGGACCCGGCCAAGTACGCCGAAGAGCTCCAGGGTTACGTGCCGGGTGCGTCGGCGCTCGAGGGCCGCATCATGGCGCCCTGCTGCTGGACGCAGACGATCGACATCCACGGCTCGGAGCTCGCCAACGATCTGAGGCGTGAGATCCGCAAGCGGCTGAAGTCCGGCGAGCCCTCGGATGCCATCGAGGCATCGCTCGTCGGACGCTACGGCCCGCGCATCCTCGCCGTGCCGCCCGGAAGCCCGCTCAAGACGATCGCGACGCTGCTCGCGCTCGGGATGGGCGGGGCCGGCGCTGCGGCTTTCGTGATGCTCAAGCGCTGGCGCGAGCGGGCGCTCGTTCCCGCGACGGGCCCGGCGCCGGAGCAGGGCAAGAACGACGCTCAGCTCGACGCGCGCTTGGACGCCGAGCTCGACGCGCTGGACGACTGAGCCTTCGGCTTCGCGCGCTTCGGCTTGTCGCGCTTGGACGACTGAGCCTTGGGCGCGTCGCCGCCGTCCGCGCCTTGCCCCTCACCGCGGCCAAACAGGGCGGCCGCCGCCGCCGCGGCACGCTGCGCCCGCTCGGTGTCGCCGCGCATCTCCATGAGGAAGCGGCTCGGAATCGAGGGCCGCTGCTTGCCCCATTTCATCCGACCCTTGGCGAAGCTCAACGTGAGCGTCGTCTGCGCGCGCGTGACGCCGACGTAGGCGAGCCGGCGCTCCTCGTCGATCCCGCGTCCCTCGACGACGGAGCGCGCGTGGGGGAGGAGCCCTTCTTCCATGCCCACGAGGTAGACGTGCGGGAATTCGAGGCCTTTGGCGCTGTGGAGCGTCATCAGCGTGATCTTGTGCGGCTGCTTCTCGTCTTCCTTGTCGTCGTCGCGCCCCGAGAGCGCGGTCTCCTCCAAGAACCCGAGCAACGAGGCGTCGGCGTTGCGCTGCTCGTAGAGGGCAATGGAATTCAAGAACTCCTCGACCGAAGCCCAGCGCGACTCCGCCTCGGAGGTCTCTTTGTAGATGCGCCGGATCTCGGTCCGGTAGTCGATGCTCGTGATGAGCTCGGTCGCGAGCGTGTAGAGCGGCGCGGTTCCGAGCCGCGCGCGGAAGCCCTCGATCAAGCGCCGGAACGCGTCGATGCGCTCGCCGACGCCGTGCGCGAGGTCGCCGTTCTGCGGTGCTTCCGGCAGGACTGCCCAGAGCGGCACGCCGCGGTCGACGGCCACCTTCATCAGCACCTCGATGCTGCTCGCGCCGATGCCGCGCGGGGGCAGGTTGATGGTGCGGAGGAGCGAGACCTCGTCGGCCGGGTTCGCGAGCACGCGCAGGTACGAGAGCGTGTCCTTGATCTCGCGTCGATCGTAGAAGGAGAGGCCGCCGACCAGCTTGTATTGGATGCCGGCGCGCCGGAGCTCGAGCTCGAAGGCGCGCGGCTGCTCGTTCGTGCGAAACAGGATGGCGATGTCGCTCGGGACGACGCGCGGACCCGGCTCCTTGGGCCGGAGGCGCGCGTCGATCTCTCGCACGATGCCTTCGGACTCGGCCACCTCGTCCTCGAAGCGCAGAAAGCGCGGGTCGAAGCCGCCTTCGCGCGTCGCGCGGAGCGTCTTCGGGTGCCGGGCCTCGTTGTGCCCGATGAGCGTGTTCGCGAGCTTCAGGATCGGCTCGGTCGAGCGGTAGTTCTCCTCGAGCCGAATGATCTTGGCCTCCGGCCAGTCGCGCTGAAAGCCCAAGATGTGGGCGATCTCGGCCCCGCGCCAGCCGTAGATCGATTGATCGTCGTCGCCGACGACGCACAGGTTGCGGTGGCGATCCGCGAACGCCTTCAAAATGCGGTACTGGAGGTCGTTCGTGTCCTGGTACTCGTCCACGAGCACGTGATCGAAGCGGGAGGATTCCGCGTAGCGCGCGTCGGGAAACTGCCGGAAGAGCGCCTCGGTGTTGAGGAGCAGGTCGTCGAAGTCCATGGCGCCGCTCGCCTTGAGCCCTTGCTGGTAGCGGTTGTAAGCGAGCGCGGCGAGCTGCTCCTTGTCCTCTTCGGCGCTGTCTTCGGCTTTGGCGGGAGCGAGGCCGCGGTTCTTCCAGCCGCCGATGATGTGGAGCAGATCCCCGGGCCGGAGCTTGTCGTTGCCCACGCGCACGTCGCGCAGGGCGTTCCGCGCGAGGGTCTCTTGGTCGCCGCGGTCGTAGATCGCGAACTCCTCCGGGTAGCCGAGCAGCCGCGCGTGGCGGCGCAGGATGCGCACGCAGAGCGAGTGAAACGTGGAGATCTCGGGGGGCTTCGTGCCTTTCGGTCGCTTGCCGAGCAGGCCGAGCGCGCGCTCGCGCATCTCGCGCGCCGCCTTGTTGGTGAACGTCATCGCGAGGATGCGGTGGGGCGCGATGCCGCTCTGGATGAGGCGGGCGATGCGGTAGGTGATGACGCGCGTCTTCCCGGTACCCGCGCCTGCCAGCACGAGCACCGGGCCGCTCAGCGTGTTGACGGCGTCGTGCTGGGCGCGGTTCAGGGACGGCGGGGACCCGGGCGGCATCGGACAGGCCGTACCCTCGAGCCGCCACGATGGGAAGCTTGCGCTTTGCGGGAGCCACCTGGCTCGTCGCGCGCGCCGGGCGAATGGTAGGCTCGGGCCCCTTTGGCCGAGCATCCGGTTCGCCTGCACGTCGAGCGCCAGGGCTCGGGTGCGCCCATCGTCCTCGCCCACGGCTTCGGTGGCAGCGCGCGGAACTTCCGTCTGCAGTCGCGCGCGCTGCGCGACACGGCGACCGTCATCGCCTACGACGCCCGGGGGCACTCACGGAGCGAGGCGCCCGAGTCGCCCGACGCGTACCTTTTCGAGCGGCTCGTCGACGACTTCGAGCGCGTGGCGGGGGAGGCGGGTGAGCCGGTCGTCGCCGGCGGGGTGAGCCTCGGTGCGCTGACGGCGCTCGCGTTCGCCGTGCGAAGGCCGGAGCGCGTGCGGGGACTCCTTTTGGGATCGCTGCCCGGCACCGGCCCGGAGCGCGTCGCGTGGGCGCTCGGCTTCGCGGACGCGATCGAGCGCGAGGGGCTCGATGCCGCCGGCGCAGCCTTCGTCTGGGGCGAGCAGTCGCGCTTCGATCCCGCAGGTGCGAAGCTCATTCGGCAGGGGCTCCTCGAGCATCCGCCGCACGCGCTCGCGCACATCCTGCGGCAAACGTTGGCTGCGCTCCCCGACTCGCGCGCGCTCGGCGAGCCGTTGCGCGAATACCGCATCCCCGTGTCGATCATGGCCGGCGCGGACGATACGCTCGCGCACGCGCCGTCACGCGCGCTCGCCGCGGCGCTGCCTTCCGCGACGTTGGTCGTCGTGCCGAACGCCGGTCACGTCGTGAATCTCGCCGCGCCGGCGCTGTTCAACGAGCGGCTCAAGGCGCTCGTGGTCGAGGATCGCCCTGGTGCGCCGTGAGCAGACCCGTGGCCGCGCCCGCGAGCACGCGCATCTCGGCGATCAACTCGGGGGCGGTTCCCGTCGAACCATCGACCGCGCAGACGTGAAGGCTCGTCGCGCTGCGGCCGCGCGCGATGCCGAGCTCGTTGCCGTCGGCGCGAACGAGGCGTAGCTCGACGCTCGCTGCACCGGGGCCGACGGCCAGTGTCACGTCGAGGCAGCGGCCGAACGGCAGCGTGAGCGCCTGGCGCGCGAGCGCCGTGCTCGTCAGCTGGGCCTCGTAGACGGCGCCGACTTGCTTCGCCGAAGCGATGAGCCCTTGGCTTGCCATGCGCGAGAGCAGCCGGCTCGCGGCGAGCGGATACTTGTCGAGCGCCTTCGGCGTTCCGGGCTCCGCATAGAGCTCGAGCGCGAAGGGGCCGGGGCGCGACAGCGAGCTCACGTCGAGTCGCGCGTTGCTCTTCGGCCCGCAGCGGAAAAGCTGCGGATTCTTGCCGCCCTCCGCGGCCCAGAGCGCTCCGTCCGGCGCGTAGAGCCAAGCTTCCACGCCGCGCAGCGGTGTGCCGCTTATCCAGTCGAGCCGAACGCAGCCTTCGGGCAGCTCGAGCGGGTAGCTCAGGCGACGGCCGAGCGGCAGCGAGCCGGAAGCAACCACGCGCGGGGCGGGGTAGCCACGCGCTGCCTGCTCGCGGTCGTGGCGCTTGCGCTCTTCCGCGACGCTGCCGAACGCGAACACGTCGAGCCGCAGCGTGTCGGCGTCGATGTCCGCTTCGGAGCCCTCGTCCGAGCGCGATAGGATGAGGACCGCGACGCCGATGCCGAGGTGCGGCCGGAGCTCGAGCGAGACGCTCGCCGGCGTCGGCGAGCACACGACGAGCGAGCGATCCCGGCCTTCCGCTTGGGCGCGGCCGAGCACGGTCCCGTCCTCGCCCAAGAGCACGACGTCCACCGCCGTCACTTCGTCGGACGGAGCGACGAGGACGTCGAGGCAGCGCTCGGCCTCGATCGACGCGGAAACGCGCGTCGGCGTGCGGGCGTCGAGCGGCACGGCGACGCGCCGGAGATCGATCCAGCGCCCGCCGACGCGCTGCCGGTGCTGCTCGAGCTTCTCGTCGAGGCCCGGCCACAGCGCCATGCGCTTGGCGATCTCGCCCGGGTGGTAGCGCACGCCGTAGACCCGTGCCGCGCGCTCTGCATCGCGGATCGCGACGCGCTCGGCCCCGATCGCGACGAGGCCGTGCCCGGCCGCGATGCGTGCCATGATCAGGATCCGGCGCGGGTGCGGAGGGCAAACGAGGAGCGCGGGAGCCTTGTCGGAGCTTTCGTCCGAGCCGAGCACGGCGCCGTCTTCGCCGTAGGCGAATAGGTCGACATCGTCGACGCTCGGCGTCGCGCGCGCGATGGCGATGGCGCAGTCCCCCTCCGGCACCTCGAGCAGGCTCGTGATGCGATCCCCGGCCACACCGCCTTCCACGGCGAGCACCTCCGCCTGGCTGCCCGGGCTCGGCGGCAGCCACGCTTTCGCATCGGGCCGCCCCTCGACCTTCCCGAAGCGAGCCGGTGCGGCGTGCGCGGGGGGCGGGGGCTTCTGCGCGCAACCGAGGAGCGAGAGCGCGAAGAGCGCCCACGCGAGGGGAAGTCGCCTCATCGAGCGCCCTCGCCGAGCACGGCGCGGCCCAGCTGCCAGACGCCCGACATCCAGACCAACGCGAGGCCCCGCGCCTCGATCTCGACGAGCACCCGATCCTCGCTGCCGGCGCAGAAGCTCAGCGCCGCGCCCGGCACGTCGGGATCGAGGCGGCTCTGTGCCGTTCGTTGCGAGGTCTGCGCCGCGATGGAGAGCGCCGCGATGTCGCCGTGCACGCCGACGGCGAGGATGAGGTAGCAGGCGCCGGGCTCGACGTTCAGCCACGTGAGCGTGTCCCCCTGGATCCCGAGCGCTTCGTCGACGAGCGGCGCTTGCCCGAGCGAGCGCCGCTCGGCTCGCAGGAGGCCGCTCATGCGCGCGCGCACCTCGCCGGGAAAGCGCGCGGGGAGCGAACGGTCGAGGTCCCAGCGCGCGCGCACGAGGGCGAGCTTCGCGAACGGGGAGACGCCGGCGAAGCGCACGTTCACGGTCGTCGGCACGGCGACGCACACGAGCGCGCCGCCGTCGCTGCTCTCGCCGTGATCGGCGGCGAGCACTTCGTTCCCGTCCGCGCGGCTGATCTCGAGGTCCACGTCCGAGGCGCGGCGCTCGATTTCTTCGGCGAGCAGATCGAAGCGGTGACACCCTGGCGGCAGGGTGAGCAGCGTCGAGCCCGAGCCGAACCCTCCCGCGGCGAGCTCGAGCGTCGTGAGCTCGAGCGCCTGCTCGCGTGACGCGCGCTCTTCGAGCGAGCGCAACCGAACGGCGACCGGCGCGACCATGGGTCGCGGCCCCGAGCTCGGCGCGTCCGCGACTGGACCCGGATCGCGCCCCGGCAGCACGGCCGTGAGCGGGGGCGGCTCGCCTTCGGACTCGAGCACGAGGAACTCGAGCACGCCGCGCGGCGAGCGCATCTCGAGCGCGAGGGTCGCGAGCGTGGGCTTCGCCTCGCCGCAGCGCGTGATCGAGAGCGCCCCGGCCAGGCTCCCGTCGGGAAGATTCCGGGCCGCCGCCGCGCGAGCGCCCGGATCGAGGAGAAACTGCGTACTGCTCGTGCCGAGCACCGCGAGCGTCGCGCAGTCGGCGTTCTTCGGATCGAGCGGCCCCACGGGCAGCACGAGCGGCAGCACGTCACCGCGCTCGAGCAAACGAGGTGCAAGATGCGTGACGTGCCCAAAGGCGCTCCAGGCGAGCGTGAGTGCGTCAACGTCCCTCCCTAGATCCGCGAGGGCCGGGCGGGGCAGGGATAACGCGAGGGTCAGCGTCGCGATGAAGACGGAGACGCGTGCCCGCATTGAGAGGTTTATATCAGGTCCGGCGAGCCCCAAAGACGCCATGCGCAGAGACCCAAGGCGCCATGCGCAGGGAATAAAAACGCCGCGCGCAGGGTCTCAAAACGCCGTGCGCAGGGTCTCAAAAACGCCGTGCGCAGGAACTCGCGCGGCAAAGCCGCGCCGGAACGACCTTGGAGTCTTGGCGGAACAGATCGACGTCGCCAAAGTAGCCTCAAGCCAACACGACAAGCCGGCGAGGCCGGGCGCCGATCGCACTACCAGATGCGACTGACGCAGGGCTCTAGGGGCGGAGAGTGCAGAATCCGGGCCTCGCCCGCTAAATCTTTTCGAAGGACGCCTCGACGAACTTCCGCGTCGGTCCGTCCCAGGCGAACAGCCGATGCGCGGTGACTTCGCCCCGGTCGACGGCGGTGACGAGGTAGCAGAGGTCGTAGGTGGGGCCGGCGCTGCCGTCGAGGGTCATGCTCGCGGCGTCTTCGGCGCTGAAGTACGCGCCGCAGTCGAGGTGCGAGTGGAAGAAGACCTTCACGGGTCGGCCGCTCGACGTGCCTTCGCTGATGGCGCGCTCGAACTTCTTGGCGTTGATCTTGAAGTACTCGCGGCCGGTGCGCGGGTGCCCTTCGGGATCGACTTGATGATACTTGTTCGCGAGGTTTTCGAGCTCGACCGCGCGATCGACGGCGAGTGGCTCGGACGCCGGCCCCTCGAGGTAGCCGCACGCCTCCTCGTCGCGGCCGTAGGCGGCCTTCCCGGCGCGTTCGACCTCGGCCAGCACCGCGGCCGGGATCCTTACGCCGCCACGCAACCATTCGGGGGTCGTCATGTTTGCCTCACCACGCGTAGCGTCGCTCCCACTTCATGGGAGCAAAGTAGCGGTCACTGCGGTCGCACGCGATCGTCACGACGCAACCGCCGCCGCGCTCCTTCTGAGCGCGCTCGGCGAGCTTCACGGCGCCGGCGACGTTCGCGCCGGTCGAGTGCCCGACGTGCAGACCGTGCGTCGCCGCGAGCTTGTCCGACATGTCCCAGCCGTCTTCCGTCGTGATCGGCATGATTTCGTCGGGAGCTTTGTCGTCGTAGATGGGCGGCACGATGCTCGAGCCCATGTGCTTCAGTCCTTCGAGGCCGTGCAGCGCCTCGGCCGGCTCGACAGCGACGCAATAGACGCGCGGCGTGTGCTCGTGCAGGCGGCGCGTCGTACCCATCATCGTGCCGCTCGTGCCGAGGCCCGTGCAGAAGTGCGTGACGCGATCGCCCAGGGCGTCGAGGATCTCGGCCCCGGTGCCGTGGTAGTGGGCGAGGGGGTTCGACGCGTTCGAGTACTGGTCCGGGTAGAAGTATTTCCCCGGGTTCTCCTCGACGATTTTCTTCACGAGGCGAATGGCGCCGTCGGAGCCTTCCATCGGATCGCTGAAGATGAGCTCGGTGCCAAAAGCCTGCGTGATGTCCTTGCGCGCCTTGGTGACGTTCTTCGGCATCACGAGCGCGACGCGAAAGCCGAGCGCCGCGCCCATCAGGGAGTAGGCGACGCCGGTGTTGCCGCTCGTCGAGTCGATGAGGATCTTGTCGGGCGTGAGACGCCCGTCCTTCATCGCGTCCTCGACCATGCGCTTCGCGGGGCGATCCTTCACGGAGCCGCCCGGGTTCGCGAACTCGAGCTTCAGGTAGATTTCGACGCCCGGCGCGTTCGGCGCGATGCCGTCGAGGCGCACGAGCGGCGTGTTCCCGACGGCTTCCAGCACGGAGCCCAAGCGGCGCGCACGAACCAGGCGGCTCATGCGGACGCCCGCCCGAGCAGCTCGGTCACCGCGCGGAGAGCGCGCCAGGCGCCCGCCGCGTGCCGGCGGCTCGCTGCGTGCCGAAACGCGCGCTCGTGCGCGAACGGTCGCGGCGCGGCGAGCGAGTCGATGCTCACCGCGCGAAACCCCGCGCGGCTCGCGTACACGAGCTCCGTGAGCGCGCCGTCCGAGCCGAGCACGCGGTGGCTCGCGGCCGAAAGGCGCGCCTGTCCGGCTTCGCCGATCTCGGCGAGCCGCTTCTGGCGGAGGAAGCGCTCCAAGCGCTCAGCCTCCCGCGATGGCCGGCACGATGCTGATCTCGGTGCCGCTCGTCAGCTTGGTCTCGAGGCCGTCGAGGAAGCGAACGTCCTCGTCGCCGACGTAGAGGTTTACGAAGCGGCGGACGCCTTTGTCGTCGAGCAGACGATCCTTCATGCCGGGGCACTTCTTCTCGAGCGACTCGATGACGTCGCGCACGGTAGCGCCTTCGACGTCGACCTGTTCGTTCCCGCCCGTGAGGGTACGGAGCGGGGTGGGGATACGCACGGTGATCATGGCTGGACTCCTCGGGTGATGGTCCCGTCGTCGCAATCGTCGACGGCGGTGTAGCAGAGCTCTTCGAGCGCGGAAATCGATGCGCGGGGGCCGCAGAGCGCGCAGCCCGCCCGCGCCGCGACCGGCACGTCGCGCAGCCGGTCCGTCAGGCCGTCGTAAGCGTATAGCGTGCCGAAGCGGGGGGTGCCGGAGAGCACGTCGAGCGCCAGATCGGCCATCAGCGCGCCCGCGAGGCCGACCACGGGGCCGAGCACGCCGGCCGCCGCGCACGTGAGCTCCGCGTCACCACGCGGGAGATCCTCGAACAGGCACCGATAGCAAGGCCTGCCCTCCGGAGCGACCGCCCACACGGTCGCGCGAAAGCGCACCGCCGCGCCGTGCACGAGCGGCCGCTGCTCGAGGTGGCAAGCATCCGCAGCGAGAAATTTCGTTGCGAAGTTGTCGGCGCCTTCGAGGACTATGTCGAAGCCGCGCACCATGTCGCGCGCGTTGTCGGGCAGGAGCCGCGAGCGAATCGCCTCGATGCGCTGGCCCCGGCGCGCGCGCCGTCCGAGCGCTTCGAGCGCCGCATCGAGCTTGTCGCGCCCGACGTCGGCATCATCGTACAAGACCTGGCGGTGGAGATTGCTGAGCTCGACGACATCGTCGTCGGCGAGCGCCAGCGTTTCGACACCGGCATCGAGGAGGGCGAGCGCTGCCGGGCAGCCGAGGCCGCCGGCGCCGATGATCAGTGCGGATTTACCCTGCAGGCTCACTGCTTGAAATACTCATCCAGGCTGAAATAGCGCTCGCCCGTGTCGCAGAGGAACGTGACGACGAGCTTTCCGGGGCCGAGCTCGCGGGCGATGTCGAGCGCGATGGCGACGTTCGCGCCCGAGCTGATGCCGACGAGCAGACCTTCTTTGCGGGCGAGATCACGCTTGGTTTGGTACGCGCGCTCGTCGCTCACGGTGCGTACCTCGTGCGGCACCTTGGCGTCGTAATTCTTAGGAATGAAGCCGGCGGCGATGCCCTGGATCTTCGTGGGGCCGCGCTCGCCGCGCGAGATCGTCGCGCAGTTCTCGGGCTCGACGGCGATCACGCGGCACTCGGGGAAGCGCTCGCGGAGCCCGCGTCCGACGCCGGTCACGGTGCCGCCGGTGCCGACCGCGGCCACGAACGCGTGCAACGGCTCGTTCCCGAGCGCGTGCACGATCTCCCCGGCCGTGACGCGGTAATGGGCCTCCGGGTTCGCAGCGTTCTCGAACTGCTGCGGCGTGAAAGCACCCGGCGTGCTCGCCACGAGCTCGCCCGCCTTCTTGATCGCGCCGTCCATCTGCTCCGCTTCGGGCGTGAGCACGACCTCGGCACCGTACGACTGCAAGAGCTGGCGCCGCTCGAGGCTCATGCTCTCCGGCATCGTGAGCACGCAGCGATAGCCGCGGCGCGCGCACACGAGCGCGAGCCCGATCCCCGTGTTG
Organism: Polyangiaceae bacterium; assembly: GCA_036274215.1. Classification (GTDB taxonomy): domain Bacteria; phylum Myxococcota_A; class Polyangia; order Polyangiales; family Polyangiaceae; genus PMG-095. Next base: position 17,289 of record DASUGE010000273.1, read on the forward strand.
CCGCTCGTCGGCTCGATGACGACGCCGCCCGGCTTCAGCCGCCCGTCACGCTCCGCCTGCTCGATCATGGCCAGGCAGATGCGGTCCTTCACGGAGCCGCCCGGATTCATCGCCTCGAGCTTGCCGAGCACTCGGGCCCGCGGCACGTCGTGGTCGAGGCGGCGCACCTCGACGAGCGGCGTGTCGGTGATCAAATCCAAGACGCTCGCGTAGACGGCCGGGTGCTGGGCGAGCGGCGGCAGGCGCGATTCAGATGACGTAGACATGGCGTTGGGCTCTCGGGCGGCGCAATCCTAGCTGCTCGGCGCGCTCGCAGATGTCGGCGACGGTCACCGCGTCGAAGCACGATTCCACGCGCGCGGACAGATCGCGAAACACGGACTCCGTCACCCGTCGCGTATCCGTCACGGGACTGCGCCGGCCGCCCGGCTCGCGGTCCCCGAGCGCGATGGGCCCCTCGAGCGCGCGCACCACGTCGCCGAGTCGAATGTCGACGGCGCGGCGGGCGAGGCTGTAGCCGCCCTGAGGCCCGCGCTTCGAGCCGACGATGCCCGCGCGTTTGAGGTCCTGGAAGATCTGCTCGAGAAAGCGCGGCGGGATCGTCTGCCGCTCGGCGATTTCTTTGACCTGCGTCGGTCCACCGTCGTTGTAGAACGCGATGTCGAACAGCGCCCTCACGGCGTAGCGACCCTTGTTCGAGAGCTTCACGGCGGCCTCCGCGGGAGGCTAATTGTTACATCGGGTTTGTCAAGAAAGGCCGCGGCGGCCGGGGGGGTGGGCTCTGGCGCCCCGGGGAGTTTGCGCCCCATACTCGAGGTTGATGCGGAGTCGCGCGGGTCTGGTGGTGGTGCTCGGGGGAGCGCTCACCCTGCATTGCGGGGGGAAGTCGTCGTCCGATGACGATGCCGCCACGGTTGCGGGCGGCAGAGGTGGCAGCTCCGG
>DASUGE010000274.1:0-5299 GCA_036274215.1 Polyangiaceae bacterium
CTTCGCGCAGCAGGCGTCGGGGACGGGCCTCTTGCTGAGCGCAGGACTTGCCTGGCTGAACGTGGCGCGGCCGCTGCCGCTCGCTCGGCTCTCCGCCGACCGCAATGCGGTGCTCGAGCCCTACCTCACGCGCTCGCGGGCACGGCAGATCGAAGGCGACCTCCGGCATGCCGAGCCGCTCCTTCGCGATTGGGTGGTGGGCGGTCCCGCCGTGGCGGGGACCACGCTCGCGGCGGTTCACACGGCGGCGAAAGGGGACGAACCGTCCGCGCTGCTGTTCCTCGACATCACCGTCGCGGCGACCTTCGGAGCGGTCAGCGTGGTCGACGCCGCCATGGGCACGACCTGGCACTCGTACGAGCGAGCGCTCCGCAAGGCCGGTCTCGCAGCAATCGCGGTCGGTCCGGGCCCGGCGCCGCTCGGTCTCTCGTTTTCGGGGAGATTTTGAGCATGCTCGCGTATGTTCAGGGTTGGACGGACATGGCGAGCTCGCGCACGGACGTCGCGACCCTCGACGGCGGGGCACTCGTCTTCGCCGACGTGTACGCGGCACACTTCGCGTTCGTGTACCGTGTCGTCGCGCGTCTCGCGGGCGGCGGTGACGTGGAGGATCTCGTGCAGGAGGTGTTCGTCGTCGTGCACCGGCGGCTGCAGGAGTTTCGGGGCGAAGCGCGTCTCTCGACGTGGCTCTTTCGGATTGCGTACCGCACCGTCGGTGCTCACGTCCGGCGCGAGCGGCTGCGGCGGCGCTTCAGAGAGCTCCTCGCCCTGCACCCACCGGCTTCGAGCGAAGCGACGAGCGACGTGCTCGATCGGTCACGGCGTGTGCGCGAGGCGCTCGACCGGCTGTCGTATGCGGAGCGGAGCGCGCTCGTGCTGTTCGAAGTCGAGGGACAGAGCGCCGCGGAGCTTGCGGAGTCGTTCGGCGTGCCGGTCGGCACCGTGTACCGCCGCCTTCACGACGCGCGCCGGAAGTTTCGCGCTGCGTACGGTGGCGGCACGCGGGAGGGGGCACCGTGAGTCTCGAGCGCGATCGCGAGCTCGGGCGTCTGCTCGAGGGCGCGCTCCAGCCTGCGGTCGCGCGCCCTGGAGCTCAGGCGCGGGTCGAGGAAAAGCTTGCGGAAAAGCTACCGAGGTCGCGCGCCGGGTCGTGGCGCTGGGCCCTTGCGGCGGCGGCTGTCGTCGCCTGTGCCCTCGGGGGCATGTTCGTTCGGCGCCCGCTCGCCCAGCCGCCGGTTCACTACCTCGGCCCTTCGGCGCCCGTCTCATGGGTACCGCTCAAGGACGCGCGCGCGGCGCTGGTCGGAGCGGCTCGGCTCGAGCTCGAGCGTGAGGATGCGCAAGAGACCGTCGTGCGTCTCGTTTCCGGTACCGCGCTCTTCCATGTGCGCAAAGGCGCGGGGCGTCACTTCGTCGTCGAAGCGGGACGCCGCCGCGTGGAAGTCATGGGGACGATCTTCGGCGTGGCACGCGACGGTGACGGTGCGCACGTCGAAGTGATGGAGGGCGTGGTGCGCTCGAGCGAGGACGGCAGCAGCGAGCTCCTGAGGGCAGGGGAAAGCTCGCCGGCGGGGAGCGGGCTCTTCCGGCTCGCCGTGGGAGCACTCGCAGAGCTTCGAGCGCCCGTGCCCGCGGACTCGTCGGTACCGCTACGGGCTTCGGCCGCGGTTTCACCGGCTCCGTCGTCGTCCGTCGTACCGGGCGTTCCGGTAGCCGCGCTTCCGCTGGAAACACGCGTCAGCGCGCCGCATCCGCAGCCGCTTTCTCCTGCTCGTTCGGGCGCGGCTTCGGCCGGCGCGAGCGCGCCTTCGGCTGGGGAGAGCGGGTACCTCGCTGCCCGCGCGCTCGAACGCTCGGGAAAAGTCGCCGAAGCCGCGAGCGCCTACCGTGCTCTGGCGCGAGGCGGCGGGGGCGACGCGGACGATGCAGCGTTCGCGCTGGCCCGCTTGTCTTCCGACCACGACGGGCCGAACGCCGTGCTCGCCGCGGTCGACGCCTATCGTCAAGCCTTTCCCACCGGACGCTACGCGCGCGAGATCGACGTGCTCGAGCTCAATGCACACCTGGCGCGGAGCGATCGGCGCGCGGCGCTGCGCGATGCGGAGGTCTTCCTGCTGCGATTCCCGAATGACGTGCGAGCCTGGCGCTTCCGTCTCGTCCGTGCGGGCGAAGAAGCTCGATTGGGGAACTGCGAGGCGGCGGTACGTGAGCTCGACACGGTGCCGGAAGGTGCGGACAAGGCGGCGGCGCTCGCTGGTTGCGGCGGCCGGTGAGGGAAGCGGCCATGGGTCGGTAAGCGTCGATACCAGCGGCGAAACGAGCGGTTTTAAACGCTGTCGCTGCGCCGCGCCGAGCTCGCCGCAGCTGCGCGCTAAAAGGAGCCGTCCACGCTCACGCCGGCGCCGCCAGGCAAGACGCGCGTCGTCACCGCCACGTTGCGCGGGCCCGTAAAGACGCGCGAGCTCTTCGACGCGCCGTCGTCGGTCAGCAAGAGGACCGTGCCGAGCCCCACGCCGGCGATGCCGAGCCCGATGCCGATGTTGCAGATCCACGCGGACGTGAGCGCTTGCTGGTTGAGCTCCACGCCTCGATCGGTGCACGTCGTGTCCGTGGGGCAGAGCTTGTCGCTCTCTTTGCGCTGGGAGAGCGAACGCACGCCGAAATAGGCGCCCACGCCGAGCGCGGCGGCGCCCGTTCCGATGGCCACCCATCCGGCCGTGCGCTTCGCGCCGCCGCTGCTCCGGGACGAGTCGTTCCCGGGGAGCGCGGAGGACTCGGGTGCGCCGGGCGGGGCGGACTGCTCCGGGCTTCGCTCGAGGGTTGGAACGGACAGCTCTTGCTCGGCGCCTGGCGCGCTCGCGAACGTCGTCTTCCAGCGATCGTAGCCGGGAGCTTCGGCGACGAGCTCGTGGTCCCCGGGGTCGACCGCGAGCCTCGTGCCCCAGGCGGCTCTGCCGATGCTCACGCCGTCGAGCTTCACGTCGAGATTCTCGACCGGGGTCGTGACGCTGAGGGTGAGCCACGGGAGCTTGGGCTTCAGCGCCGCGATGTGCTCTTCCGCTCCGGCGGCTCGATCCGCGCGGCCGTCGCGCTTGGCGTCGCTGAGGGCGTCTTTGAATTCGCTCCACGCCGACGCATATTTCCCCTGCTGCTCATGGCAGAGCGCCAAGTTGAGGAGCGTTCCGCTGCTCGGGTCGATGCGCTGACTCTCGGCGAATTTCGGGCACGCTGTCTCGTATTGGCGCGCGCGCATGAGCTCTTTGCCTTCGTCGAACAAGGACTGCGCGAGGCTCTTGTCCGTCGCCGACGGCTCGGCCACGGCCCTCCCGCTGAGCAACATGGCCGCCGCGAGCGCGCACGGCGCCCAAGGCTTGGCAATCACGGCGCGCTTCATCATTCCGGATCCGCGAGACCGGACACGTCCGTCAGCGCCTTGGGGCAAGCGATCGGCGCATAGAGTAGGTTTGGCACCAGCGCGCCGCGGTACCACGTGGCCGACCAATCGCACCCTTCCTTGAAGCCGTCGTCGTCCGAGAGCACGGCGTCGCATTTGTCGAGTAGGCACGTCACGTCGCCTGCGCAATCGGTAGCGAATCCGCCATAGGCGGAGCCGAGGTCGGTGGCGGGCACCGACCATTGCTTCGCGCACGCGGCGTTGCCCATTGGACCCGTGCCGCCCCCAGGAACGAGCAGGTCGAACTGGGTTGCACCATCGCCGCCGGTCGTGACGACTTGGACGATCATCGTCTTGGCGCCGAGCTCTGCCGCGCCCGGATCGCTGGATCCGGAGTGCGTCGTCCCGTCGAACTGCAGCTGAAAGCAGCGCCCGCATCCGCCGTTGGGCGGGGTTGCCGCCACGAACCCGTACGAGAGCGTTGGGCTCACCGCCCACGGCGACTGGCTCGAGCACATGTACGCGGCGCTGCCGCTGCACGCGGATTGTGCGTCGTCGTTCGCGAGCGTGCTGTCTTGCTGGTTGCAGCTGTGCAGCGGGCTGCCGGACGTGACGTTAACCGACCACCCGCACGATGCCTTGCAACAGTCCCAGAACCGGGCCGCGAACCCTTGCGTCGCGCTGCCCGGCTCGAGACGCGGGGGCTCCTCCACGCCACCGCCCGTTCCCGCCATGGACTGCCCAGCGCTGCCGCCCATCCCCATTCCAGCTGTATCTCCGCCCGTCCCGGCCGAGGCGCCGGCGCCACCGGTCGAGCCGCCCGTGCCGCCCTTCGAGCCGCCGGTGCCGCCCTTCGACCCACCGGTACCGCCGCTCGAACCACCGTTGCCGCCGCCGATTTCTCCGCCCTCACCACCGAGCTCGCCCGTCGCCCCGGTGCCTCCGCTCCCAACTTCCGTGCCGCCGGTGCCGGGATCCGCGCCTGACGAACCGCTCGTTCCCCCTTTGCCGCCCGAGCCGCCGCGCGCGGCGGAGCCGCCCGTACCCGCGGTGCTCCCTCCCGAGCCGCCCGTTCCGCCCGTCGGTGGCGCCATCGATTCGCAGACGCCTTGGGCCGTGCACGTCTGATCCTCACGGCACGCCGAAACACCGGAGGCCATACAGTCGGTGTGACAGGCGCCGCTGCTGCAGCGTGTCCCGCTCGGGCAATCGTCGCCGTTCGAGCATGCACTCTGCGCCGCCGTCACGCACGCTGCGCCGTCTTCGGTTCCGAGGCAGAGCTCTCCGGCGTGACAGTCGACGTCCGTCACGCAGCGCACGGCACAGACCTGGAACAGGCAGGCCTGCGTGGGGGCGCAGTCGCTATTGTGAAGGCAGGACTTGCCCGGCTTGGCGGCCGAGCGCTCCGTGATGCCGCCGACAAGCTGACAGCCCACGAGGCCTGCGAGCACGAGCAACGCAAGCAGCCGGTGGTTCGTTGCGTTGGTGGGTCGCTTGAGCATCACCCGAGCCCCTGCTCATAGCATGCTCGCCCACCCGGTCGCCCGCCGGCTTTTTCGGCGAAAAGTGCGATGGATCGCGTCGCGCCGGGTGCGGCTCAAGACGGCTCGTCGAGCAAAACCAGCACGCCGCCGCTGCCGCCGAGCTCGGGCGGTGCGGAACGAAAAGCGAGCACGCGACGCGCGTTGCTGCCGGTACTCAGCCAGCTCGAGATCTCGCCGGCGAGCACGGGGCGACCGCCGGGTGAATGTCGCCCTTTGCCCACGATGACGAGCAAAAGCGCGGTCCCGGAGTACGGGGCGCGCTCGATGAAACCGGCGAGACGATGGCGTGCGATCGCCACGCGCAGGCCGTGCAAATCGAGCGTCGCGCGGGGGGCGCCGCGTAGCCGCTCGAGAACGCGCG
>DASUGE010000275.1:0-2672 GCA_036274215.1 Polyangiaceae bacterium
CGTCCCGTCGAACGACTCGGCGAGGAAGACGTTCTCGGGCTTGAGGTCGCGGTGGATGACCTCGAGATCGTGGGCGCGGGCGAGCGCGCGCGAGATTTGGATGGCGATGGGCAGCGCGCGCTCGAGCGGCACCTTGCCGCGCATGACGACGTCGGCGAGCGTCTCGCCCTCGAGCAGCTCCATCACGAGGAACAAGCTGCCGTCCGGAAGCTCGCCCTGATCGAAGATCTCGATGATGTTCGGGTGCGCGAGCTTCTGGGCGGCTTTCGCTTCGCGGCGGAAGCGCTCGCGAATGACCTCGTTCTTGGCGAGCGCGGCGTTCATGATCTTCACGGCGCACGGCCGATCGACGAGCCGGTGGCGCGCGGCGTACACGGTCGCCATGCCGCCCTCACCGATGGACGCCTCGAGCTGGTAGCGCCCGTTCAGCGTGCTGCCGATGCGGGGGTCCTTGATGGGCGTCAGCGCCGACCCACAGAGGAAGCAGGCCCCCGTGGTGTCAGGGAACTTCAGCTTGCAGCGCTCGCAAGCTTTCATGGTCCTCCCATCTGCCCACATTCTTCGCCAGCTGACCATCGGCCGCGGGACGTCACCGAATTCGCCAACGGTTTCGGTTAGTTACGCAGCTCAACACTGCTTCACAATCGTGCCGGTACGCGCTTCACATGGCGCCCCCAGGTTCTCCTTCGAGACCCGATTCGGGCTCACGCAAAAGGAGAAGCGATGTTCGGATTCATCATTGGGACGCTCTGCCTGGTCGGCCTCGTTCGCGTCGTCGCGCGCGGTCGTTGGGGCAGGCGCTACGGCGGCTACTACCGCCACGGTTACCACGGTGGCTACGGCCGGCGTGGCGCGCTCAACGCCGTGCTTGCTCGGCTCGACACCGCGCCGGGACAGGAGAAAGTCATCGCGGCCGCGGTCGACGATTTCATCGGACACGCTCGCGAGACGGGTCGCGAGGTCCGTGACACGCGCAAAGCCGTGGCCGACGCCCTGCGCGCCGACCACCTCGACGAGGGCCGCTTGAACGAGGTCTTCGGCCGTCACGACGCTGCCCTCGACCAGATCCGGCGCGCGGGCGTCGAGTCGGCACGCAAGGTTCACGAGGCCCTCGACGAGCGCCAGCGAAAGATCTTGGGCGATCTCGTCGAGAACGGGTTTTACGGCTTCGGCCACCACCACGGCTACGGCCACGGCTGCTGAAAGGAGACGACCATGCGACGCACCTTCTGGATCGTTGTACTCGCCGCCGGCACCGTGCTCGGCTTCGGCGCGGGCTTCGCGCACCTGTGCGGCTACGGGCCGTACGGCCACTACGGCCACGGCTTCTACGGCCACGGCTTCCAAGAGCGCGAGCGGCGCTTCGAGGATCGCGCAGCCGACGCGTGTGTCCGCGCCGCCGAGCGCGTTCTCGCGGAGCGGCACTCACCGGAAACGGCGGTCCCCGCGCCTGCCCCAGCGGCCCCGGCGCCGTGAGCGTCGGGTGTTAGGCTCGGCTCGATGACGACGCGGGTGCTCGTGGTCGACGACGACGTTCGACTGTACGAGCTCATCCGGAGCTTCCTCGAGCAGAACGACGTGGGCCCGGCGCACGCCCCGAACGGGCGCCGGGCCCTCGAGCTCCTCGAGCGCGAAGCGTTCGACGCCGTGCTGCTCGACGTGATGATGCCGGAGCTCGACGGGCTCTCCGTACTGAAGCGACTCCGCGCCCGCTGGCCGACGCTCCCCGTGCTGATGCTGACGGCGAAAGGCGACGAGACCGACCGCGTCGTGGGCCTCGAGCTCGGCGCCGACGACTACCTCACGAAGCCCTTCAGCCCACGCGAGCTCCTCGCGCGCCTGCGCGCGGTGCTCCGGCGCGCCAACCCCGATCTCGGCCGCCAGCGCCTGGCAGCGGGGAACGTCGTGCTCGAGGTGGAGACACGCGCGGTCCACGTGGACGGACAACCCGTGGAGCTCACGGGGCTCGAGTTCGACCTTTTGCTTTCGCTGCTGCGTCGCGCCGGGCAAGTCGTGCCGCGCGCGAGCCTCTTGGCGCAGGCCGGACGCACGGACGTGACGGTGAGCGACCGCACGGTCGACGTCCACATCTCCCACCTTCGGAAGAAGCTCGGCGACGATCCCCCGCGCCTGATTCGCACGGTGCGCGGCGTCGGCTACGTGCTGGCGAAGGACGGCGCGTGACGGTGCCCCGCTTCGGTCCCGGGATGCGACGCGGCGGCCCCTTCTGGCGCGGCCGGCACGGCGCGGGCTGGCACGACGCCCGCGGCTTCCATTGCGGCATCCCGCCGCGCGCGCGCCTGCAGCGCCGCCTTTTCCGCTGGTTTGGTGCGACCATCTTTCTGACGGTGCTCGTCGTGGGGCCGATCGTCCGGGTGCTCGGGTCGGGCGGCTCGCACCCGCCCCTCGGCTTGCTCGCCGCGCTGGTGACGGCGTCGATCGTCCTCTGGACGGCCTCGGCGGCGATCGCCTGGCGCCTCACGCGACCGCTCGAGGAGCTCGTGCGCGTGACGCAGGCGATCGGCGCGGGCAATCTGGCGGCACGGGTGCGGCTTGGCCGCCACCAAGCCGGCGAGGTGGGCGCGCTCGCCGACTCCGTGAACGAGATGGCGGGGCGCATCGAGCGGCAGCTGCGCGAGGAGCGCGCGCTGCTCGCGGCCGTCTCGCACGAG
>DASUGE010000276.1:0-3585 GCA_036274215.1 Polyangiaceae bacterium
GGTTCGGTGGCACTCGCGTACGGCGCACGGGTCTGGCGGTGGCGTGACATTTCCGAAAAGCACGGCGAGCTCCGGCGCGACGCCGTCGCGGGAGCTCCGCTCTTGCTCCTGCCGCTCTTGGCGTTGTTGCGTGCGCCGAGCCCCCTGTGGGTACTGATCGCGGCAGGGACGGCGGTGGCGCTTCGGCGCTTCGTGCTCCGTGGTCGCGAGCTCGGACGCGGCTTCGACACCGTCGCAGCCTGCCTCGCGCTCACGGCTCTCTGCGGCATCTGGTTCGTCCCCGCGCAATTTCGAGAGCTCGACAGTATCAACTTCGCTCACCACGAGGCGCAGCATCACGGATGGCTCGCGAGCGCGCTTCGCGGCAAGTGGCTCATGGCGGATGCCAGCCTCTTTTACGGGCCGCTCCGCGAGTACGCCGTCGCCGGCTGGCTCCGCCTTGCGAGCGTGACGCTCGAGCAGGTGCGCGTCGGAACGGTGCTCCTCAACGTCATCGGCGCGGGCGTGCTCTCTGCCATCGCGTATCGCTTGGTTCGCGGCGGCAGCGGGTTGCTCCTTTTCTTCGGGATCCTGCTGCTCACGCAGACGCCGCTTCGCTACTTCGTGGCCTACAAGACGCACACCGCCTTCGGTTGGGCGGACGTCCTGCGGATCACCTTCGCCCTCCTCGCCCTCGTCGTTCTCGATCGGGAGTCCCCGCGCACGATGACGGGCGGCCGCATCGACCGAGACGAGCGGTTGAGCTTCGCATCGTTCGGGGCCATCAACGCTCTCGCGCTGTTCTACAGCCATGAGTTCGGCCTGTGTGCGATCGCCGCCGTACCGCTCGCGCTCATCCTCGATGCTCTCGTGCGGGCGAGGACCACGAGCGTCCGCACGGAGCTCGGCCTGGGCTTCCGGCGTGCGGCCGGCTATCTCGCGGGCTTCCTGCTGGCGTTCGGCGCGTGGGTGCTCGTCTACGGCGTGGCGGGCAAAGCGGCGCTGCTCTTGCGTTCGCTGTTCCTGAGCGTTGCGTTGCCCGCGGCCGGCGCCATTGGCTCGCTCGAGCTGCCCGTCGACGCGGCAACGTTCCGTTCGCTCGAAGGGCTCGCCGCGACTTGGACCGCGGTCCCTGCCGTCGAGTATCTGCTACCGCCGCTCGTGTACGTCGTGACCGGCGCCGTGCTGGTCGCGCGCGGACTGTCGGGCCATTGGGATACGCGCGCGCGGTTTCAGCTCGGCCTGTTGCTCTTCGGCACGGCAAGCTACCGCTTCGCTTCCTCTCGTTCCGACGGCTACCACCTCTCCATGGCGGCGACCCCGGCGATCCTACTCTTCACATCGCTGCTCGCCGACGCACTCGCCGAGCCCACGAAGCTCGCTGGGATACGGGCGCCGCTCGCTCGGTGTCTCGCGCTACTCTGCACCTACGGCTCGCTGCGGAGCTACGGTGCGACGGTCCTCCTCATACCGCGAATCCAGGCGACGCTTCGGGGGGAGGAGCTACCGTCACGCGGTCCGAAATACGCCTACCCGACGCTCCGGCGCGCGGGCGACATTCGCATTCCCGTGGAGACGGTCCGAGCCGCCGAATACATTCGCAGCCACAGCCAACCCCAGGACTTCGTGTTCAACCGCCTCAGCTTCATGGACGGCGGCGATCTCATGTTCCTTGCCAATCGCAGGAACCCGACTCGCTTCGACACGCTCGCGGAAATAACCTGGGCGCCCCAGCAAAAAGAGCTCCTCGCCGATCTGCGCCGGAACCCGCCCGCGCTCGTGCTCGGCGACGGCGACGGGGCCCCCTATCTCGACGCCGAGACGCTCGCCTACCTCGCCGCTGGATGGGAGCGCGGGCAGACGTTCGGCGACATCGCGATTATGAAGCGGAGCACGAACCGTTAGAAGGCCGCTCGACGCGCCGGCGGATCTGCGCTCGAGCCGTCTCCTACTGGCGCCGCCACTGCGACACGTTTACTCTTGGTGGATGTGGAGGGTTATTTCGTTGGCGGCGTTTACGCTGACGCTCTTGGGGCTGCCCGTCGGGTGCGCCGGGCGGAGCGACCGCGGGACGGACGGCGGGTCCGGCGGAGTCGGCCGAGGCGGATCGGGCAGCGACTCGCAAGGAGCGGGGGCGACCGGCCGTGCCGGCAGCTCGGGCGCGGACGGTGCCGGCGCCGCTCCCGCGATGGGCGGCGGCTCGGGCGCCGTGACCTCGAGCGGTGGTACCGCCGGTGGCGCACCGCGAGGCGGGAGCAACGCGGCAGGGGGGTCGTCTGCGGGCGCAACGACGGGCGGCTCCGGCGGCTCGACGCGCGGCGGCTCCGGCGGCACGATGACGAGCGTCGACGCTGGCTCGTCCGGGATTGACCTGGCAGGGGCCGCCGGCAGCGCAGGCGCGAACGACTGCCCGCCGGGCGCGAACGTGACGCTCGTCCCGAGCGAGAGCGGTTGGATCGATCACGAGGATGCCGGCAACGCCGTCGGCGTCCAGGGCGGCTGGTACGTGTACGGTGACCAGTACGGCCCAGGTGAGACTGACGCGCGCTGCATCCGCGTCGGTCTCCATCAGCCGAGCGAGTGCGCCGTCGTCACGTCGCCGCCACCCCCGCCTGCCATGGGATTTCCGAACATCGAGGGTGCGATGCATACCGCCGGCTCCGTCGAGAAGGTCTTGCCGTGTACGGCCGATCAAACGACGAGCGGGTGCCCCGATCACGACTACCTCAACATGTGGGGCGCGGGCATCGGCCTCGATCTCAATCGCGCGAGCGGGGTCGACGGCGGCGGCCTGAGCACGTGGGATCCAGCAGAGCACTGCGTGCTCGGCATCTCGTTCACCATCGATCACGTGCCCGAAAAGGGCATGCGAGTCGAATTCCCCATGCTGCTCACGAGCGCCGAAGCGCAAGCGGACGAGCCACCCATCACGCTTCCCAAACCGACGACCGAGGAACACTCGGCGCGTTCCGCCTATTGGGGCGCGCAAGCCAAAGGCGACCGCATGTATCCGGCATCTCCCGTGACCAACGGGGAGAACAGGCTGTACTTCAGCGACGTGGCCTCGCCGATTCAGAGCGCCTACACCTTCGATCCCTCGCGCATCGTGAGCATTCGCTTCCACGTCATCGCAGGCACGGCGTCGTCCTACGACTTTACGATTTCCCACCTCACGTTCCTGCGAAACTGACGCTCGCCGGAGCGCACGCGCCGGCGCGCGGACGTTCTCGGCGCTCTCAGCGACTCGGCGCGAAACGCGTCCGTGTGACGTCGAGGCGCGCGCTGTGCGGAAAGCGCAGCGCGGTCACGGCTCGCCGCACGCAGGCGTTGATGGTCGGGCTGCGCGGCTCGGACGTCACGGTCAGGCCGACGACTTTGCCGTTCTGCACGGCGGCGCAGATATCGAGCGCCGTGCGCGCAGGGATCGCGCACTGGTTCAGATACGAACCGTCCTCCAGCACGGGAGCGAACGCGTCACGGGTCAGATCCGGCGCGCCCGCCGCGGCCCCCATTTCGATGGTTTCGTTGGCGCTCGCCCGCGCGCTCTCGCAGCTCGGGAGCGACGCCGCGCGGGCCTCGTTCTGAGCCCGGTCGTGGCTTTCCGTT
>DASUGE010000277.1:0-6420 GCA_036274215.1 Polyangiaceae bacterium
TATTTGCCCTCGCTCACGGTGCTCAGGTGGAGGGAGCTGAACGGGGGGACGGGCTTCTCGAGCGTCTTGAGGACGCCGCTGCCGGGGACGCCGTCCTCGTCGCCGCGGGCTTTCGTCTTCTTTTTGCACCCGGTCGCCCCGACCACGACGCACAGCGCTAAAGCTGCAAGGCTAGAGGTTCTGCGGAAGCTGCCCACGCCGTGGAACATGGGGCCGCTATCTAGCATGGCTTGCCGCGCACCCCCGAATCGGCGATCCGCCTTCTGTGACGGATCTGGACCTCCATACCCGCGTCGAGCGCCTGCGGGAGCGCGTGGGGGTGGCGGCCAGCGACGAACGGCGTGGCCTGGCGGCCGAGCTCGAGTCCCTGCGCGGCCTCTACCGTAGCAACTCGGCCGCGTTCACGACCGAGCTGGTCGGCATGCTCAAGGCCATCGCCGCCGATCTCGAGGACGTTCCGGACGAAGCGCTCGAGCGCGAGCTCAAGGGGCTGTTCGGATTCGACGGGTTCAGGCCCGGACAGCTCGCCATCGTCAAATCCGTCATGGCTGGCCGCGACTGCATCGGCGTCATGCCGACGGGGGCGGGCAAGTCGCTCACCTACCAGCTTCCGGCGCGCCTGCTCGGTGGCGTGACGCTCGTCGTCTCGCCCCTCATCGCGCTCATGAAGGACCAGGTGGACGCCCTCGGGGAGGTGGGGCTGCGCTCGACGTTCCTGAACTCGAGCCTCACGCTTGACGAGCGTCGCGAGCGCGTGGCCCGGATCCGCGCCGGAGAGATCGAGATCGTGTACGCGGCGCCCGAAGGCCTCGAAGCCTCGGTCGGCAGGCTCGTCGCGGAGCTCGACCTGCGGCTCATCGCCGTGGACGAAGCGCACTGCATCAGCCAGTGGGGCCACGACTTTCGCCCGGCGTACCGGAACCTCGCGGGACTCAAGCAGCGCTTTCCGCGCACGCCCGTGCTCGCCCTCACGGCGACGGCCACGCGCGAGGTGATCGACGACATCGGCGCGCAGCTCGGCATGCGGCGCCCCGCCGTCTTCCGCGGCTCCTTCCTGCGCCGCAATCTCAAGCTCTACGCCTGCCGCAAGGACGCGCTCGGCCGGCTCACGACGCGCGAGGCGATCCGTGCGTTCTTGCTCGAGCGGCGCGGTGAGAGCGGCATCGTGTACTGCCTGTCGCGTAAATCGACCGAGGATCTCGCGAGGTATCTCACGGCTGCAGGCATCCGTGCGCGGCACTACCACGCCGGCATGCCGCCCGTGGAGCGTGCGGCGACGCAGGACGCGTTCCGTGGCGGCGACATCGACGTGGTGACGGCGACGATCGCGTTCGGCATGGGCATCGATAAGTCGAACGTGCGCTTCGTCGTGCACCGCGACTTGCCGCGCTCGGTGGAGGGCTATTACCAGGAGATCGGGCGCGCCGGGCGTGACGGCCTCGCTAGCGATTGCGTGCTCTTCTACTCGTGGGCCGACGTGATGGCGTACGATCGCATGGCGGACCAGGGCAGCGACGACGGGGCGGGGGACCGACTGCGCAGTCAGGCGCGCGAGATGTTCCGCTTCGCGGAAGCCGAAGGCTGCCGTCACGGGCACGTGGTCGGCTACTTCGGCGAGCAGATCGAGCCGTGCGGGACGTCCTGCGACCGTTGCCTGGGCGAGGAGCTCGGCGCCTCGCTGCGCGGGGCCTCGAAGGCCATCCGCAAAGCCGCGCGCCAAGGCGACGCCGCGCCGGAGGTCACGCGTCGCGGGCCCGCCGTGGCGCCGGCGGGGGGCGAGGCGCTGTTCGCCGAGCTCAAGGCGCTGCGGAGCCGACTCGCGCAAGAGCGGCGGGTGCCCGCCTACGTCGTGTTCAGCGACGCGACCCTCGTGGAGATGGCAGCGTCGCGGCCGCGCTCGCACGCCGAGCTCTTGTCGATCTCGGGCGTGGGCACGACGAAGCTCGAGCGCTACGGCGACGTGTTCCTGGCTGCGATTGCGCGTTTCACGGAGTGACGGCGCGCCGCGCCGCTTCCGGCAGTCAGCTCGCCCGAGGACCGACCAGGCTCGCGAGGAGCCCGGGATTCTCGCGGCGGCCCGCCCGGTAGCGGGGCGGTGCGGGGGGCAGGTAGCGTAGAGCCCGCTCCAGCATGAAGCGACTGATCCCCGTGAGGCCGTCGAGCTCGAGCGCGATGCCGCGCGTGTGCTCGCCGGGGCGCCTGCCGTGGAGCACTCGGGTGACCACCGCCTCCGCGTCCACCCAGTAAAGCGAGCTCGGGAGCTGGAACGAGAGAATCACGCGTTCTCCCGTGAGCACCGGATCGGCGGGCATCACGAGCGCTCCGCTCGGCGACAGGTCGACGACCTGGTCGGCGATCAGCCAGAAGTCTCGCTCGCGGACGACCTGACAGCGCTGGCGGATCATCCGGCGAGGCATACGGTGGTGGGAGGTGGGAGAGGTGCGGGGCATGGAGGCTCCTTCGGCTTCGAAAATCGTACGGGCCCCCGCCCCCAGTGGGCCAACTTCGCGCGTTGCCGGCACGCACAGTCGCGCACAGCCACGGAGGAGAGCGGACGAGCACCCAGCAAAATGCGCCGAGGTCTTGCTCCTCGTCTCAAGCCACCTACCCTGAAACCGTAGGAGGATCTCGTGCTCCATCGCCAACTGACGTCGCTCTCTCTGGGTTTCATCTTCATGGGAGCGCTTGCTGCGGCTCCGGCGGTGGCGGGACCTCCCCCGGGCGTCTTTCGTCCCACGCTCGAGCTCGGCGCTGCGGAAACCACGGCGAGCGGCGTGAAGGTCGGTGCCGACGGCGCGGAGTGGGCGCTGCCGGGCGGCGCGCGCATCGTGGCGGACGCGGACGCGGAGCTGCGCGTCATCGCCAAGCCCCAGCAGCTGAACCTCGGGGCCAAGCGGCGCGTGCCGACGTACACGGTGGCGCTTCAGTCCGGGCGAGTTCGGGCCATCGTGCCGGACGGCGCGACGAGCGCGGTGATCGTCGCGGCGCCGCGCAAAGCCGCGGTCCTCGTTCCGAAGGGCGAAGCCGGCGTCTTTGCAGGCGACAACGTCGCCGTCGCGAGCGCGCGCGGCGAGACCTTGGTGGGCATTGGTGGCAAGGCGTTCCGCGCGCTGCCGGCCGGCTCGGTCGAGGTGATCGGCGGGGGACGCCACACGCTGCTCGACGCGCCGCGGGATCTGGCGGGGCCGTCGGTCCTTTTCGCGAACGGTGCGCCGGTCGAGCTCGGAAGCATGCCGCTCACGCCGGTCGACGGGGCGAGCGCGTACCGCGTCGAGCTTCGGGACCGAAAGACGGCGCGCCTGGTGGCTCGCACCGTGATCAAGGAGCCGCGTGTCCCCGCGGGGCTCGCGCGCCTCGCTCCCGGCGCGTACTCGCTCCGCGTCACGTCCCTCGACGACGCCGGCTTCGAGAGCACGCTGCCGCTCGAGCGGCCGCTGAACGTGGTGCACCTCGGGTTGCCTGCGGGCTCCTTCATCGACGCGGCGGGCGTCGTGCATTTCGCGCCGGGGTCACGGCTGGGTCTCGAGCGCACCGACGGCGTCGAGATGCGCGTGGGGCACACGGGAGACTTCGCCGCCGCCCCGCCCTCGCTCGAGCTGCTCCGCGCCGAGCCTCGACTCTTGGGCTTCCGCGCCGGCAGCGGGCCTGCGACGGAGCTCTGGCTCGTCCCACGGGTTCAGCGCGCGACGATCGAGTTCGGGTCGCGCGCGCCGCACTGGCCGGGGGAGCCCCTCGCGATCAACGTGAAGATCGAAGACTCGACGCCCGATCCCGCGGGTGCCGTCGAGGTGAAGCCGGTCGTGAGCGTCGGCATCGAGCCCGTCGCCGTCGAGTTCAAGCGTGACGGCGCCTGGCTGCGCGGCACGCTGTCGCCGCGCGACGGGGCCGGGCCCTGGGTCGTGCGCGTCGAGGTCCGGGCTCACGACGGCCGGGAGCTCGGCCGCGATTTCGTCGAGGTCGCCGTGGCCGAGCGCTGAGCACGGACGAGGCGGCTACTTCGCCTTGTCGTCGCTCATGATCCCGATCTTTGCCTCGTAGACCATGCGGCCGTGGGTCGGATCGTTGATAGCGATCTGAAACTCGTTCGGCACCTCGATGGTGACTTCGCTCGGCAACTTCCCGGGCTGCTTACCGGTGTCCTTGCCGGTCGTCTTGATCACCACCGACGTGGGCTTGTCGTCGCTGAAATCGATCGGAACGTTGTGCAGAACGCTGATCGCCGACCCCTTGCGGCGGATCGTGATCCACACCCACTCGCCCTTCTGGTTCTTCTTGAACTGCATGCCGTCGGCTTCGAACTTGCTGCTCGCCTTCTTCATGCAGAGCGCCATCTTCTTCGCGTCCTCGCCCGACTGAGCGCTGCAGGCCTTCTCGGCCTTTTCCTTGGGCTCCGAGCTCTGGAAGGAGAACATGAAGGTGACTTCCGGCGCCGTGATGATGTCCTTGGCCGTGCGCTTGACTTCGGGGCCGCTCGAATCCGCCGGCTTCGCGTCGCTCTTCTTCTCTTCCTTCGCCTCGTCCTTGGGCGCTTCGTCCTTGGGCGCTTCGTCCTTGGGCTCGCTCTTCTCGGGAGCGGGCGCTTCGGCCTCCGGTTGCGAGCCGCCGCACGCGACGAGCGAAGCGGCCGAGACGAAAGCCAACGAGGCGAGGAACGAGTGAATGCGCATGCCGGGGATACCTCCGAGGTCGAAGTGGGCGGGTACCACGGCGCTCGGGGGGCGGGAACCCCCGGGGTTTACCCTCAGCGTTGAACCCGGCCCGACCCGTCCCCGCGCGCGAGCGCCTCGATTTCGGCGAGCGACACCAGGTTGAAGTCACCGGGGATGGTGTGTTTGAGCGCGGACGCCGCCGTCGCGAAGTCCACCGCCGCTTGACGCTCGCGGCCCTCGAGGAGCGCGTGAATCAGCCCTGCCGCGAACGAATCGCCGGCTCCGACGCGATCGACGACCGTCACGTCGTAGTGGTGGCTGAACGCGTGTCCGTCGCGGTCGGTGAGCAGTGCGCTCCAGCCGTTTTCGCTCGCGCTCTTGCTCTCGCGCAGCGTGATGGCGACGCGCTTGAGCGCCGGAAAGCGCGCGAGCACCGTTTTGGCGACTTCGACGTAGCGCGAATGGTCGAGCGAGCCGCTCTCGACCGCGCCCGCGCGAATGTCGAACACGGAGTCGCAGTCTTCCTCGTTGGCGATCAAGACGTCCGTGTGGGCCATGAGACCGGTCATGACTTCTTTGGCCTTCGCCTTCGACCAGAGCTTCTTCCTGAAGTTCAGATCGACCGACGTCGTTGCGCCGGCCTGGCGTGCGGCGACGAGCGCCTCGCGCGTCACCTTGGCGCAGCTATCCGAGAGGGCGGGGGAGATGCCCGTCGTGTGGAACCATGTGGCGCCGCGCAGAGCCTCGTCCCAGGCGATGGCCCCCGGCGCGAGGCTACTCACGGCCGAGCCCGCGCGATCATAGACGACCTGCGAAGCGCGCTGGCTCGCGCCCGCTTCGAGAAAATAGATGCCGAGCCGCTCGCCGCCGCGTCGCACGTGCGTCGTATTCACGCCGAGCCCGCGCAGCGTGCCGAGCGCCCATTCGCCGATCGCGTTCTCGGGTACGACCGACACCCAGCGCGCCTCGTGTCCGAGCTGCGCGAGACTCACCGCGACGTTCGCCTCGCCGCCACCGAACGACGCTTCGAGGCTCGTAGACTGCGCAAAGCGTGAGAAGCCCGGAGTCCTCAGGCGCAGCATCAGCTCGCCGAACGTCGTGATCGTCGCCATGGTCGATGCGCGCGACCTTAGCGCGGGCGCGCCCCGTTTGACGAGGCGTGGCCGCGCCGCGCCGGATCGCGGCGTTACTTCGCCGCCGCGCCGCGCACTGCGGCGAGCACCGCGCTGACGCGCCGAGCAGCAGCTTCGACCGCGTCCGGAGTGCCGGTAGCGAGCGAGCCGCCCATGCCCACGGCGACGACGCCGGCCGCGAACCACTCTCCGAGGTTCTTCTCGTTGACACCTCCGGTCGGCATGAGCGGAATGTGCGGCAACGGCCCGCGCAGGGCCTTCACGTACGCAGGACCCACGGCGGAGCCTGGAAACAGCTTCACGCACGCGGCGCCCGCGCGGTGCGCGCGCACGACTTCGGTCGGCGTGAGCGCACCGGGTAGGAACGGCACGCCCCGCTCGCGCGCGGCGTCGAGCAGCGCTTCGTCCGTGTGCGGGCTCACGAGGAACGCCGCTCCCGCGTCGCACGCGGCCTCGAGCGACGCGCGGTCGAGCACCGTGCCCGCGCCGATCAACGCCGAAGGATGCTCCGCACGCGCCTTCGCGATCGCCTCGGCGGCGCCCGGCGTCGAGAACGTGATCTCGATGCCTGTCACACCTCCGCGCACCAACGCGCGGGTGCAAGCGAGTGCAGCGTCAACGGACGGCGAGCGGATCAC
>DASUGE010000278.1:0-2179 GCA_036274215.1 Polyangiaceae bacterium
GCGTCACTCGCACCTCGACTTCCTCAATCCCATCGAGTTCGAATTGCGATCCCAAATTCAGCAGCGTGTGGCATAGTCATGCTGTCCACGGGATCGGGGGAGCTTCAAACCTCATCGTGGAGGCAGCGGACAAGCGCGCGCTGTCGAGTGGCGTCCGCAGCGTCACGATTCGTATCGCGCGCTACGTCAACGACTTGCTCTCGCGGCGGGGGCCGCTGTGGGCGGATCGGTGGCACGGGCGGGCGCTACGCACGCCCCGCGAGGTACGCCATGGGCTCGTCTACGTGCTTGCGAATTTTCGGAAGCACACCGTACGCGGCTTGCCCGCACCACGCGGGCTCGATCCTTATTCCTCTGCGCATTGGTTCGATGGATTTCGCGAATGGCAGCCGTTTTCCGGGCGGGCGCCGCCGCTCGCCTTCGCTCGCGCGTGGCCCGAGGACGACGAGCCGCTCGTCACTACCCCGCGCACCTGGCTCGCGCGCATTGGATGGCGGCGACGCGGGCTCCTGTCCATCGACGACCAACCGGCGCCCGCACGCTAACCCCGCAAGCGCGAGAGGCTCGCCAAGCTCGGCGCGGACTGTCACTGCTATTGGGTCTGCGACGAACGCGAGGCACGGGCGCGCCGATGCCCGCATGGCACCGACAACACGAAGTGGAGCCCACCCGCGACGAGCTCCTCGCGCTCGAGCCTTGCATCACTCGAGATGTGCGTCGCTCGCGATCTGCAGCGCCGGATACGTGAACCGGCAATGCTTTTCAGCCTGCGACGCACCCCGCGTGCGGATGACCAAAAATCAAACTTCGCAACGCCATCGAGGACGCGCACCGCGCCTCGCACCCGCGCCGCCATTCGACCTGCACCGACGGGGCATCACGGCGGCGGCGTCACGGCGGCGTCACGGCGGCGGCGTCACGGCTACGTCACGGGGTGACGGAAACCAGCGTGCCCTCGCGGGAGAAGGCGCCGTGCCAGCCCTGGGGGACCGCCGGCTCCGTGAAGTGGAAGAGCCAGCGAGCGTCACGCGGCGAGAGGTTGACGCAACCGTGGCTGCGCGCGGTGCCGAAGGCGTCGTGCCAGTACGCGGCGTGAAAGGCGTAGCCCTGCGTGAAGAACTCGACGTACGGCACGTCACGCAGGTCGAACTCGTCGCCGAGCTCGTCGCCGTTCATGGTGGCCGTGACGTGCTTGGTGTGGATCAAGAAATCGCCGCGCGGTGTCGCGTGAGTGGTGAGCGGATCGCCCATGCCGCCCGCGCCGGTCGAGACGAGCGTGGCGTAAACGGGCCGCGCGCCCACGTACGCGACGAGCGTCTGATCGAGGATCGACACGTGCACCCAGGTGCGGCCCTCGCGCACGCCGGGCGGCGGCGCGTGCGGCGCCAGAATCTTCACGAGCTCGGCGTCGCGGAGGAATTCGCCGCACCGCGTCTCGAGGTAGTAGAGGCCGTCGATTTTGACGCGGCGGCCGCTGACCGGCACGGCCTCGCGGTATTCGAGGGCGCGCACCTGGCGCAGGCCGCGCTCGGCGCTGCCCGCGTAGAGCGCGGCGTGGCGAGCGCGCACGAACACGAGCGGTAGGCCGACCTCGTCGTCGAGCGCGATGCCGTGAAACGCGCTCGGCTCGACGCGCGTCAGTCGATCGAGCGGAACGAGCTCGAGATCCGTCGTCATCCCGAAGCGGCGTCCCTCGTGCTCGAGCACGTCGAGCAGGGCGAACCCGCTGTTCGGGAGCGCGCGCACCGGTGCCGGCGCCTCGGCACGTGCGTAGCCGAACGGCGTCGGTAGCGCGCGCCCGCCGGCGATGAGCTCGGGCGTGTCGCGGACGGAGAGGTCCAAAAACCCCGCCGCGTTTCGCGGCTCGGCACCCTCGAGGGCGAGCATGTCCGCTTTCAGAGGGAGCGCCGTGTACAGCGGCGGCGGGACCGGCTTCGAGCGGCCGTACACGTAGGGGAGCGGGGCCGTGCGATCCGGGCGCGTGCGAGCGAGCTCGGCGAGCGGCTGCTTCACGTCTTTGCTCGCGGCATTGCCCGCGCAAACGAAGCCGTAAGGAGTGACGGAGTACCAACCCTGCGGGCAGCCGTCGTAGCCCGACGGCGTGGGGGAGCGAAGGATGCGCGCGCCCAGGCGGAGGTAGCCGACTTTGGCGGCGCGGCGGGAGGGCTCGGAGTAGACG
>DASUGE010000279.1:0-8465 GCA_036274215.1 Polyangiaceae bacterium
CAAGAGGCCGGCGCCGCCGCCGTAGCCCACGTCGATCACGGTGTTGCCGAGCTCGGTTCCAGCCGTGCCGAGGCGCACGATGGCTGCGGCCGCGTGCGCGCCGAACCCGAGGTACACGATCGAGCGCGGCGAAAACTGGCCGATCCAGAGGTCGAACTTCGAGCGTGCCCCCCGCGCCCGGACCACGCCGGCGATGATGGCGAAGGTCGCCCAGGTGAGGAAGATGCCGAGCTGGCTGTAGCCCATCGCGGCGTTCGCGCGTTCGATACCGACCGGCTCCTCCCCGAAGCCGAGTTTGTAACCGGCGGCGAGGTAACCCACGAGCGCCGCGGCGCCGAGCGCCGGCACGACCGCGCCGCCCATGGCGACGGGGGTCGGGAGCCAGACGACCGTGCGGTTCGGTCCGATGCGATCCTGGATCATCGAGCCGAGGCGCCGATCGGCCCACGTGAGCATGATCGCGATGGGCATGACGCCCATCACGACGACGACCACCCACACGATCATCACGATGGTTTCGAGCAGGTTCACGGTCGCGCTCCCGTCAGGCTCGCCGGCGCGGGCTGCATCGCGGCCCTGAGCTCACCGAGCTTCTTCCAAGCCGGGGGCCGATCGAGCGCCAGGCGCAGCTCGTGCACCCAGCGGAACGCCGGGCGCGAGTCGCCGCGCGGCGCGACCGCCCGCTCGCTCTCCTGAATCAGTCCGTTGCGGTTGATGAAGGTGCCTTCGGCCTCCGCCCAGCTCGCCGCCGGCAGCACGACCTTCGCGTGCTCCGTGAGCGGGCCCTTGTGGGTCGAAAGCACGACGAGGTTCTTCACCTTGGCGAGCGCGGCGGCGTCGCCCGGCGTCTGCGAGCCGAGCGCGAGCACGTGCGTGAGCGCGCCGTCCCCGGCGGCCTTCACGAGGTCCGCGAAGGAGCGCGCCTGCGGCGCGAGCTTCTGCACCCCCTTCGTGTTCGGGTTCTTGTCGGGGTCGCGCAGCACGTCGTCGCCCTGCCCCGCCGGTCGACCGGTCACGAAGACGAGGCTCGTCTTCAAGCCGTCCTTCGCGAGCTCGAGCAGCGCGAAGTTGTCCTCGAGCGAGTGCTCGGCCGAGAGCACGACGGCCGTCGTCTCCGGCGGCGCGCCCGCGAAGAGCTCAGCGGCGCGCGCGAGCGCTTCCTCCCGATCGGCGGCTTGTCCGTCGATGGCGGCGATCGTCTGCCGGTTCTCCGCGATGCGCCGGTAGTCGAGCATACCGTCGTCGCACATCCAGTACTGGTTGATGCCGGGGTTCTCGCGGGGGCGGTAGCGGTACACCTCCTGCGTCCGCGGATCGAAGTCGGTGAACGAGTTGCAACCGGTGGCGCAGCCGACGCACACGGTGCGCGCCGAGCGCAGGAACCAGACGCGTGCCTTGAAGCGGAAATCGACGGCGGTGAGGGCGCCGACCGGGCACACGTACTCGGTCATCAGCGTGTACGGGTGGTCGAGCTGTCGACCGGGCGAGACGGTAATCTCTGCGAGGTTGCCGCGCTCGCGCACGCTCAGGACCGGATCCTTCGCGACCTCTTCGCAGAAGCGGACGCAGCGCGTGCAGACGATGCAGCGCTCGGCGTCGTAGACGATGGTCGGACCGAACACGACGCCCTTCGGCTTGTGCACGGGCTCGTCCCACATCCGCTTCTTCGTGCCCTGGTGCTCGAGCCAATAATCCTGCAGGCGGCACTCGCCCGCCTGATCGCAGATCGGGCAATCGACGGGATGGTTCAAGAGCAAGAGCTCCTGGACCGCGGCGCGGGCGCGCGTCACGTGGTTCGAGGACTGGCTCTTCACGACCAGGCCGTCGGCGGCGGCGAACTGGCACGCCGGCTGGAGCTTCGGCTTCTTCTGCGGGACGTAGTCGTGCTTTTCGGCGCTCCACTCGAGCACGTCGAGCATCATCGCGGGCCGCCCGGGCGGCGGCTCGACCTCGACCAAGCACATGCGGCAGTTGGCCGCGACCGAGAGGCCGGGATGCCAGCAATAGTGCGGAATGTCCACGCCGGCTTTGTGCGCCGCACGAATGATCGTGTCGCCCGGCTCGAACGGAATTTCAGCGTCGTCTAGTTTGAAGGAGGGCATGCTCGGAGACTTCTAGTTGGAAGACGCACCGTCTGATCGCAGGGTCTCGGGTGGGCTGTACATCGCTAGCGGGGCGAAGCCCCGCCGAAACGAGCTAGCGGTCTTGGAAGAACAGATCGACGTCAGCGATTGACGCACGGACGCGTACGACGAACCGGCGAGGCCGGCGGTCGATCGCCGAAGCAAAGCCTGGTCGCCCTGACCCAACCAGGTCACACCGACCAAACAAAAAATCCCATCACCTGTCACACTCGCCACCAATCATGTTCAGGCTGCCGAACGCCGGCACCACGTCCGCCATCATGGCGCCCGTGATCACGCGCTCGAGCCCACCCGTGACGAAGAAGCAGGGCGGGCGGATGCGGACGCGGTACGGGGTGCCGCTGCCGTCGCTCACGATGTAGAAGCCGAGCTCGCCGTTGCCGCCTTCGGTGTACGAGTACACCTCGCCGGCCGGGAGCTTCAGGCCCTCCATCACGATCTTGAAGTGTTGGATGGTGCCCTCGATGCTCGAGTACACCTCCTCCTTCGGCGGGAGGATGACGCGCGGGTCGCTCACGTTGACCGGACCGGAGTCGGCGAGGTTCGCGATGCACTGGCGAATGATACGCGCGCATTGCTTGAGCTCTTCGATGCGCACGATGAAGCGGTCGTAGCTGTCGCCCGTCTGCCCGACGGGCACGTCGAACTCGACCTCGCCGTACTTCATGTACGGGTGCGACTTCCGCACGTCGTAGGCGACGCCGCACGCGCGCAGGCACGGGCCCGTCCAACCGAGAGAAATCGCGTCTTCTGCGCTGATGACGCCGACGTTCTCGAGCCGGTCCAAAAAGATGCGGTTGCCGAGCAGGAGCTTCTCGACCTCGGCGATGATCTCGAGGATGTGGGTCGTCACGGCCTCGGCGTGGGCCTTGAAGCCCTCCGTCGGGGGCTGCGCCATGCCGCCGACGCGACCGAAGCTGTGCGTGAGCCGCGCGCCGGTCTCCTCCTCCATGAGGTCCCAGATCATCTCGCGGCCCTTGATCATCCAGAGGAAGGGCGTGAACGCGCCGAGCTCCATCGCCATGGCGCCCGTGCACGTGAGGTGATCCGACATGCGCGCGAGCTCGCCGAGCGCCATGCGGTACCACTGGCAGCGGTCGGGAACCTCGATGCCGAGCAGCTTCTCGCACGCCAGCGCGAAGCCGACGTTGTTGAGCATCGGGGAGACGTAGTTGCAGCGATCGACGTACGGGAACACCTGCGTCCAGGTGCCGCGCTCGCACATCTTCTCGAAGCCGCGGTGCAAGTAGCCGACCTGCACGTCGCAGCGCTCGATCGACTCGCCCGAAAGCTCCATCACGATGCGCACGGTGCCGTGCATGGCCGGGTGCGCAGGCCCGACGTTCAGCAGCATCGGCTCCGTCGGAAGCTCGATTTCTGCGGGATCCAGCTCTTGGTCTATCGGTTCCATCAGATCACGTCAGTTGAGGTCGTCGTCGTCGCTCGGGCGCTGAGCGTGGGTTTGGCGGCCGAAGGACATGCCTTCGTCCGCGCGAAAGGGCGGGATCTTGTCGATGTCCGGCACTTCCCGGTACGGCACGAGAGGCTGAATGCGATCCGCCGGGTAGTCCTTGCGGAGCGGGTGCCCCTCGAACTCCGGGTAGAGGAGGATGCGGCGCAGGTCCGGGTGCCCCGTGAAGCGCACGCCGAACATGTCCCAGCACTCGCGCTCGGCCCAGTTCGCGCTCGCCCAGAGGTCGCTCAGCGTGTCGATCTCGGCGTTGCCGCCGTCGCTGTCGCCGACGCGGGCCTTGAGCCGCAGGCGATGGCCCTTCGAGAGCGAGTAGAAATGAGCGACTACTTCGAACCGCGGGGAGCGGTCGGGAAAATCCACGGCCGTGAGGTCCACGAGCATGCTCATGTCGGCGCGCGGCTCGTCGCGCAAAAAGCGCGCGACGTCCTTCCAGCGCGCCGCGTAGACGACCACGGTTTCGTCGCCGCGCTGCGAGTGCGTCTCGAGCACGTCGGCGGGAAACTTCTGCTTGACCAGATCGACGAGCGCCTTCGCCATCTCACACCGAGGGAGTCGAAGGGCGCGAGCGCCCGAGCTGAACGAGGCCGAGGCTCTGATCTTCGCGCGGGTCGCTGCGCGGCTTGACGATGGCGGGCGTGCGGTCGCGCTTCGCGATCTTGTCCATGAGCAGCATGAGGCCGTCGAGCACGGCTTCGGGCCGCGGCGGACAGCCGGGGACGTAGATGTCGCAGGGGATGATCTTGTCGAGGCCGGCGACGCAGGCGTAATTGTCGTAGAAGCCGCCGCAGGACGCGCACGTCCCGAACGCGAGCACCCACTTCGGCTCCGCCATTTGCTCGTAGATGCGGCGCAGGATCGGCGCCTGGCGCTGCACGATCGTGCCCACCACCCAGAGCAGGTCGGACTGCCGCGGCGAGAAGCGCGGGGCCTCCGAGCCGAAGCGCGAGAAGTCGTAGCGCGGGCTCGAAACCGCCATGAACTCCATGCCGCAGCACGCGGTCACGAAGGGGTACATGAAGAGCGAATACTTCTGCGCCCAGGCGAGCAGGTCGCTCGCTTTGGTGGTGATGAATCCTTCGCCCTGGCCGGATTCCAGGATCTTTGCCTCTTCTTCGTTCAGCGCTCCCATTCGAGGGCTCCCTTCTTCCAGCAGTACGCCAGCGCCACGAGCAAGGCCACGATGAAGCCGAGCATCGACGCAAAGCCAACCCAGCCGAGGCCCTTGAAGAGCGCCGCCCAGGGGTACATGAACACGACCTCCACGTCGAAAACGACGAACAGGATGGCCGTCAGGTAGAACTTGACGCTCATCTTCGTCTGACCCGCACCCGGCGTGTCGTTGCCGCACTCGAAGGGCGTCATCTTCTCGGGCGTCGGGTTCTTCGGGCCGAGGAGCTGGCCGAGGAAGAACATCGCGGAGGCCAAGACTCCGACGATGGCGAACATCACGAACATCGGCAGGTAGAGTTGGAACATCGTTTCGGCCGTGACAAAAGCGCAAGTCTACGAAATCACTGCGGAGACTTCGGGCGCCAGTCGGCGCTTATCTAGTGCCGGCGTCTGGTCGCTGTCAAATCCCGCCCGGGGGGCGTAGAGCGGGGCATTTCGGCCGCCTATTCGGCGGCGCTACGGACGCCTTCTTCCCAGCGTTCGTAGGCGGGACCGAGCGCGGTTTTGACCGAATCGACGACCTCGTCGAGGTCCGACTCGGGCGCCCCGGCGGCCCGCGCCTCGATGACGGCGCCCAGGGCGGCGAGCGACCGGCCGCGCGCGGTGAAGGCGTGCGCCAAGAGCGTCCAGACGCGGGCGGGGCTCGCGCCGAGGTTCGCCGCGCGGCGCAGCGGGCCGATGGCCTCCCCCGCGCGCCCGTCGCCGAGCATCGCCTCGCCGAGCCGGAGGAACAGGTCGGGCGCGGCCTCGCCCTCGGCGGCGTACTGGATGCCGAGCCGGAGGATCTCTTCCCCCTTCATCCCCTCCCCGAGCGCGATGCACGCGCTGCCGAGCAGGCCGAGCCCGCGCGCGATGGTCGAGCGTGCCTCGGGGTTCAGGAGTTGCCCTTCGGGCGTGCGCAGGAAGATCGCGAGCGGCGCGGGCCAGGCGCCGAGCAGCTCGAGCACGCGTACGTGATCGCCGCGCTGCATCGCCGCCTGCGCTTCCGCGACGCGGCTCAGATCGATGGCGCTGCGCGCTGCCGGCCGCCGGACGCGCTCGAGCTCTTCGCGCACGTGGGTGCGGATGCGCGCCCGAAACGCCGCGAGCGGATACGTTTCCTCGAGACCGTCGTGAAGCAGCACGATCTGCGAGCCGTCGGTCGCGATGCGAAGCTCGCGGAGCGCGTAGCCGTAGAGCGGCGCGAGCAGGAGGTAGCGCACGCCGATGTGGAGCTGTACCGCCTCGAGATCGGTGGCGCGCTTCGGAGCGGGCCCGTGCGGCTCGTCGATCACGAGGGCGTTGACGAGGCGGTGACGAAACTCGCCGAGCGTGAGGCGCTGCGGCTCACCCGCGACGCCCGCTTCCTCGTCGGCGCCGACCGCGAATTCGACGAGTGTGTTTTCGGGGACGCGGCGGTCGACGGTGAGCGACGTGATACGCGCACCGGTGATCATCGCGAAGCCGAAGAAGCGCGCGCCGACGATCTCGCACAGCGCTTGGAAGCTGCCGATGCCTTCGCCGACACGCTCGAACCAACCGTCGGTGCGGATCGCTTCCAAAGAAACGACGAGCGGGCTCGCCATCATCGAACAACCGATGGTCTCACGCTGGGTCCCTTTCCGCCAGGGATTACTTTCGGCGCCGTGAAAGCCGGTGCGCGGTCGTTCGGGCGCGACTAGAGTCGCCGAGCGCCGTGGAAAAGCAGACGCGAGCCGCATGGAAGCGCCGGGGCTCGGCTCCTGACCGGGGCGGTTCGGAGCTCGTGACACGGCTCCTCGCTTGGTACGACCGGAACCGGCGTGAGCTTCCCTGGCGCGGCGTGCGCGACCCCTACGCGGTGTGGGTGAGCGAGGTCATGCTGCAGCAAACCCAGGTCTCGACGGTGCTCGGCTACTACGCGGCGTGGATGCGGCGTTTTCCGAGCGTGCGCGCGCTCGCGGCCGCGCGCGAGGCCGACGTGATGCATGCGTGGCAGGGCCTCGGGTACTACTCGCGGGCGCGGCGGCTGCAGGCCGGGGCGCGCGCCGTCGTCGAGCGCCACGGGGGGAAGCTGCCGCAAGATCGTGCAAGCCTGCTCACGCTGCCGGGGATCGGGGCGTATTCGGCGGGAGCCATTGCCAGCATCGCGTTCGGAGCGCGGGAGCCGCTCGTGGACGGCAACGTCGTGCGCGTGCTCACACGCCGCTTCGGCCTGCGCGGAGATCCCGGCAAAGGGGCGCTCAAGAAGCGCCTGTGGGCGCTCGCGGGTGAGCTCGTACCGGGCGAACGACCGGGTGACTTCAACCAGGCGCTGATGGAGCTCGGCGCCACCGTTTGCACGCCGCGCGCGCCGAATTGCAAGAATTGCCCATGGTCCGAGCCGTGCGAGGCTCGGCGCCGGGGGCTCGTCGAGGTGCTCCCCGAGCTGCCACCCCGGGCGGCCCCGACGCGCGTGCGCGTGGCGCTCGCCGTCGTGAGAGACCGCGGCCGCGTGCTCGTGCTCGAGACGCCCGAGGACGCTCCCCGCTGGGCCGGGCTCTGGACCTTCCCGCACGTCGAGCTCTCCGCGAAGGAGAGCGCCGAGGCGGCGGCCGAGCGCGCGGCGCGCGACGCGGGGCTCGTCGTGCGGGTCGGCGAGCAGGCGTGCCGCCTCGAGCACACCATCACGCGCTTTCGCATCACCATCGAGGCCTTCGAGGCAACGCTCGTCCCGGCAGCGGCCAAGGGCGCGCGGCCGAAGGGGGCGCGGCGCACCGCATGGGTGACGCTCGGTGCGCTCGGCGAGCTCGCGATGCCCGCCCCGCACCGCAAGCTCGCCGTCCGCCTCGCGGGGCAACGGTGACGACCGCTCCGCGTCGCATCGAGGTGGCGGTCGCGCTCGTGTTCCGTGGCCGGCGCCTGCTCATCACCGAGCGACCGGCCGGCACGCACCTCGCCGGCTCGTGGGAGCTTCCGGGCGGCAAGCTCGGACCGGGTGAAAGCGTCGAGGACTGCGCCGAACGCGAGGTGCGCGAAGAGACCGCGGTGGTCGTGCGTGCAGTACGACGTTTACCCACCATCGAATGGGACTACCCGGAGAAGCGCGTAGCGCTCTACCCAGTCGAATGCGAGTGGCTGAGCGGCGAGGGCGAGTGCCTCGAAGTCGCGGGGCTCTTGTGGGGGACGCGAGCCGATCTACTCACGCGGCCGTTCCCACCGGCGAATGCCTCGCTCATCGAAGCGCTCTGCGAGAGCGGGCGGCTCGACTGACTCAAATTGAGGCACCGCTCACGCAGAAACTGCACGCGCATTGAAGGAAACACATAAGCCTCGCACCGACAGGCGCGGCCGTGTGGGACGAGACACGCGCCCGACGGGCGTGCTCTTGTGACGCCGGAGAAAGCTGAGTACCGTGGAAGATCGCGGTTCTCTCGATTCCGAGCCGCACAAGGAGTGAGCAGCATGCGTCCCTTCCGAATCCTTCCCCTCGCTTTTTTCCTGGCTCTTGGCATTCCCGCGTGTAGCAGCAGCGACAGCGGCGACGACGACTCCGCCGGCAACCAGACGGGCTCCGAAACGCCCGGCTCGACCTCGGCCGAAATCACGGCGGCGGACGGCGGCGAGGTCGTGCTCGGCAAAGCGACGCTTTCGATTCCGGGCGGCGCGCTCGCCGAAGACACGACCGTCACGGTCGAGTCGACCAAGCCCTCGTCGAGCCTGCCCGAAGCGAGCAGCCT
>DASUGE010000280.1:0-4927 GCA_036274215.1 Polyangiaceae bacterium
GCGGAGCTCGAGCACCGTGTTCCGCACTTGGGCGAGCGAATGCGACTTCGCCGCGGGCGCGAGCTCGGTGAGCCGCCGCTCGAGCTCGGCGTAGCGGACGGCGGGCGCTGCGCCGAGGCGAAGACGGAACGTGACGCCGAGCACGACGTAGCGCTCCGGCTCGGACGATTTGAAGAAGCTGTCGCGGTACGCGAAGCCGAGCCGCTCGGCGGGCAGCTCGATGACGGTGAGCGAGCGGCGGTCGAGCACGCGCACGGCGTGGATGGTCTCGGCGACCTCCTGCCCGTAGGCACCGACGTTCTGAATGGGGGTCGCTCCCACGAGCCCCGGAATGCCGCTCAAGCACTCGAGCCCCTGACAATTCCGGCGCACGCTTTCGGCGACGAGTTCGTCCCAGGGCTCGCCGGCGCGCGCTTCGAGCACGACGGCCGACCCTTCCGGCGTCCACGTCGCACCGCGGGTCCGCACGCAGAGCACGAGGCCGTCGAAGCCCTCGTCCGCGACGACGACGTTGCTGCCGCCGCCGAGGATGCGGCACGGCACGCCACGCTCTGCTGCCCAGCCGAGAGCCTCGACGATGGTGTCATCGTCCGTGCCGTCGACGAGGTAGCGCGCCGCGCCGCCGACGCCGAGGGTCGTCAGGGGCGCCAGCGGAACCCGGTCGCGGGGAGCGAGCGACATGGATTCAGACTCGATAACCCGCGGCCGGCGAGGCTCAAAGCCCGGCGCGGGGCGGGACGAGCGTCGCGACTACAGCCGGCGGCGCCCTCCGCTGCCGAGCCCGGCGAGACCGGGTCGGGCGTGTCGCTTCTCGGGTGCCTTGGGCTCGGACAACGGCTTGCCGCGACGCTCGACGAGCGCGCGGCTCTCGGCGCCGAGCCCCGGGTGCGTCGCGTGGCCGAGCTCGGCGAGCGCAGCGGCGAGCAAGGTGCAGCGCTCGAGGGCCGTCGCTTTCACGCTCAGCAGCACGACATGGCGTCCGGGCATTCGGCAGAGCCCACCGAGACTCGGATGCGTCCCGCGGAGTGCGCGGCGCTGGATCTCGAGCCCGACGCTTTCGGCGACTCGCGTCAGATCCTCGAGTACGCCGTCGATGTTCACGTCACCTAGGATATCCCCTTCCTACCAGCCGGCCCACTCAGTCCTTTGCCCTGGAGATGGGGCGTGGTATGCCCTTCTCCGTGATGTGCACCGCCGGAGGCGGGAGCGATGCGCGCTTCCCCGGGGACACGTCAGAAGCAGTGGGAACCATGTTCCTGCCTCACAGAAAGACAGCGTTGAATGACGTTCACGGAAGCGGCGGCGCAGGTGCTGCGCCTCGTCGGAAAGCCCTTACATTACAAAGAGATCACTGACGTAGCCATCGAGAAGAACCTACTCAGTCACGTTGGGAAAAGCCCCGAAGTGACGATGGGGGCGCGCCTCGCTGCCTTGGTCAAAAAGGGGGAGAAGGAAAATCCCCTCGTGCGGGTGAAGCCCGGAGTGTTTGCGCTCCGCGACTGGGACCCAGCGACCATCGAAAAGGGGCTGGCCGATCGCACACCCGCTCTCGAGCGTCTCGCTGCGCAGCACCCCGAGGAGCCGGAAGAGGCACCGTCGGATCGGAGCAGCCCCGCACTCGAACGTCCGGAAGAGGGCGAAGCGGTGGAGGGCGGCAAGGTCCTCGATCCCGCGGAGCAAGAGCGTGCCGCGCTGGCGGCCCACGCCGGCGATTTCTTCGAGTCCGAGGACGACGACGACGAGCCGATCTTCGGGCGTGACTCCGAGGAGGCTCCCTCCGCGGACGGTGGCGCTGGCCCGGCCGGCGCTGGCGGTAACCGACGCCGACGCCGACGCCGGCGCGGTCGTGGCGGAGTCGAGGAGCGCAGCGGCGGCGACGGCTTGCCCTCGTACACCGTGTCGGATGCGCCTGCGGATCTGCCGGTGCTCGGCGCCGATGAGGCACTGCCCCGCGAGGAGAGTCGCGCGCGCGACGACGGCCGCTCGCGTGACGAGGGCCGCTCGCGCGACGAGGGCCGCTCGCGTGACGAAGGCCGCTCGCGCGACGAAGGCCGCTCGCGCGACGAAGGCCGCTCGCGCGACGAGGGGCGTGCGGAAGAGGGCCGGCGCTCGTCGCCGGAAGCGTCCGGCGGTCGCCGCTACTCCGAGGGCGCTCGCGAGCCGCGAGGGCACGAGCGCAACGGTCACGACATCGGCGGCGCGCCGCTCGACGAGCTCGCGGGTCGCGGCCTCGCTGACGGCTTGGCCGAGCTGCTCGCGACGTTCGATCGCAATCGTGGTCCCGTGGCGCTGCAGACGCTGGTCGACGCCGCCGAGCGGCGCGGTCGCTTCTTCGGCGAGCACGCCGTGGGTCAGGGACTCCTGGTCGCCGCGGCGCGCGCGGACAACGCGCGCGCGCTCGGCAACGGCGAGCGTCCCCGCTTCCGCCTCGCGGGCGGCCGCATCGGGCTCACGGAGTGGGCGCTCGACGGCGAGCTCGTGCGCCTGGAGCGCAACGTGCAGGAGCTCGCGGATCGGTACCGCGACGCCGCACGCCGAGCCGTGCTGCGCTTGCTTCAGGATCTGCCGCACCGCGCCCTCGGGGAGCTCGTGGTGCTCGTGCTCGAGCACGTCGGATTCAGCGGCCTCGTCCCCGTGCGGCGCCCGGGCGCCCACGGTGCGGAGCTGCATCTGTCGGGCCGGCTGCGCACACCCGCCGGGGAGATCCGCACGGCCGTCGTCGTGCGCCGCGACGGTCGGGAGATCGGCCGCGAGCGCGTGACGGAGCTGCGTGGCGCTCTCCATCACTATGGTCCTGCGAGCGCGGCCTGGCTGATCACGACGGGCCAGGTCTTGAGCGGCGCCCGCGAGGAGGCGGCTTCACCCGGTGCTTCGCCGCTCACGGTGATCGACGGGCTCGGCCTCGTCCGGCTGTGCGAGGAGCACGGGGTCGGCGTCGTGCGCACGCAGGTGCCGCTGTTGTTGCCGGATCTCGACCTCCTGGATGGCATCCGGGCTTCCTAAGCTGGTCACGCTGGCGGTGGCGCTCGCGGGTTGCGGGCGTCCGCCGCCGGTATCGCAATTCCCGACCGCGGACGCCGCGCTCACGCGGCTGCACGAGAGCCAAGCGTGCAGCCGCGGCGTGAGCGCGGAGGCGAAGCTCGACTACTTCGGCCCGCGCGGCCGCCTGCGCGGCAACGTCATGTACCTGATGTCCGCGCCCGATCGCGTGCGGCTCGACCTCTACAGTCCGTTCGGCGCGGTGCTCTCCACGCTCACCTCCGACGGCGAGAAGTTCGCGCTGCTCGATCCGCGGACGAAGCGTTTCCTCTACGGTCCCGCCAATGCCTGCAACCTCGCGCGCTTCACGCAGATCACGCTGCCGCCGGCCGTGCTCGTCGATCTCCTGCGCGGGGACGCGCCGGTCTTGGTGCACGCTGCTTCGGGCGCCGCCGTGAAGTGGGAGGGGGGCCGCTACGTCGTCACGCTGCAGAGCACGCGCGGCGCGACCGAGCGCATCGAGCTCGAACCGTTGCCGGAGGATTTCGCGAAGCCGTGGTCCGAGCAGCGCGTGCGGGTGCTGTCGATCGAGGTCATTCAGCTGGGTGTCTCGCTCTACAAGGTCGAGCTCGAAGGGCACGAGCGCGCGGACACGGCGCCCGCGCGCGTCGATCCCGACGGCCTCGAGCCGCCCATCCCGCCGAGTGGGCCCGCGTGCAGCGCCGAGCTGCCGCGGCGCATCCATGTCGAGGTGACGGGCGAGGGGCACGATCTCGTGCTCGGGCTACGCGAGGTCGCGCACAATCCGCCGCTCTCGTCCGGCAGTTTCAGCCAAGAACGACCGGGCGGCGTGCGCGCCGTGTACGCACCCTGCGGCCCGTGATCGGGTATGCTCGCCGGGTATGCCGAAGCGAGGACGCACCTCCGCCTCCGATCGGCGCGGTGCACCGGCGACGAAGCGCGCCACTGCCGACGCCGCCAGTCGCCACGCACGTGAAGCGCGCGCGGCTCGCACCGCAAGCAGCCGCAGTGCCAAGAAGGCTCCCGCCCCTACGCCCGCGCACGGAGGATCCCCTACGCGCTCGCGCCCGGGTCGCTTCGGTCCGCCGCCGGCCGCGGCGCCGCGCTCGGCGGGCATCGCGAGCTTCCTTCGACTCCCCGTGACCCGCGAGCCGGGCGCCATCCCGAGCGTCGACGTCTTGCTCACGGGCGTGCCGTTCGATGCGGGGAGCGCGTTTCGTCCCGGCGCCCGCTTCGGCCCGCGCGCCGTGCGCGAAGCCTCGGCGCTGTCGAGCTCGTTCTCGGGCGCGCTCGGCGTCGACGTCTTCGGCGAGCTCGCGGCGGCGGACGGCGGTGACGTCGCCGCTCCCAATCCCGGAATTTCCCGCGTGATCGAGGCGGTTGCCGAGCACGCTCAGGCGGTCGCGGCCTCCGGCGTGATCCCGGGCTTCGTGGGCGGTGATCGGACGGTGACGCTCGGTGCGCTGCGCGGCTTACGCCGGGCCAAGCACAAAGCGCTCGGCATTCTCTTGATCGGCGCGCACCCTGGCGCTTCGCCCGTGACGGGCGAGGAACCGAACGCGCAGAGCTTCTTCCGCGCCGCCGTCGCGGAGAGCCTCGTGCGCACCGATTGTGCGATGCACGTCGGCCTGCGCGGTCCGTACCCCGGTCCCGACGAGCTGTCGCTCGCGTTCGCGCAGGGCATCGACATTGCCGGGGTCGACGAGGTCCGCTGGGACCTTCACGCCGTCGTGAGCCAGGTGCGCAGACTGGTTCAGAAGGGCGCCCTGTACGTGTCCGTCGATATCGGCGTGCTCGATCCCGCCTACGCGCCGGGGGCGAGCTTTCCGGTGCCGGGCGGGATGACGACCTGGGAGCTCCAGCAGATCCTGCGCGCGCTCGTCGGTGCGGAGGTGGTCGGCTTCGACGTCGTGGAGATCGCCCCCGG
>DASUGE010000281.1:0-16660 GCA_036274215.1 Polyangiaceae bacterium
CGCGCCGTGACGACGCGCGCACCCGTGGCCGCCGCGGGCTTCAAGACGCGCTCGAGCTCCTCGGCCATCTCGCGCGCGGATTGAAAGCGCCGCGCGGGATCGCGCTGCGTGCCGCGCACGAACCACTCGTCGAAGCCGGGCGGCACGGGACCCGTGCGCGACGGCACCGGTGTCGGCGACGTGCAGATCGCGATCACGAGGTCGCCGAGCGAATCGGCTTGGAACGGCCGTCGGCCGAGCAGAGTCTCGTAGGCGATGACCGCGATCGACCAGAGATCGGAGCGGGGATCGATCTCCTTTGCCTGCGCCTGCTCGGGGCTCATGTAGTAGGGCGTGCCGAGCATCATGCCGGTCTGCGTGCCGATGCCGGTCACGTCGCCGAGCGCACCGCGCTTCACCTTCGCCACCCCGAAATCCAAGACTTTCGCGAACTCCGGGGCGTCCTTCACGATGAAGACGTTGTCGGGCTTGAGATCGCGATGGATGATCCCCGCCTCGTGCGCCTTGCTCATGGCGCGCAGCACCTCTCCGACGAAGCGGAAGGCGTCCTCGGGCGGGACGCGGCCGAGGCGGGCGATGCGCTCGCTCAGCACCTCGCCGCCGAGCATCTCCATCGCGATGAACGCCTGCTCCTCGTCGACGCCGTAGTCGAAGATCTGCACGATGTTCGGGCTACGAAGCGCAGCGGCAGCCTGTGCTTCGCGCAAGAAGCGCTGCACGTTCCTTGGATCCGTCGCGACGTCCGGCTCGAGCACCTTGATCGCGAGCGGCGACTTGAGCTTCAGGTGCTCGGCGCGCCAGACCGAGCCCATACCGCCGCGCCGGAGCAGCGCTTCGAGCCGGTAACGCCCCATGATCACGGACCCCTCCCGCCAGGGATTTTTGGGAGCCGTGGGACGCGCGGCCTCGGGCACGATCCGGGAATCGTAGCCCGACCCCGTCCGGGACGTCCAGCCGCCCCCCGCTTTTCGGTAGCTCAATGTAGGTCAGAGCGCGGGCTCGGTCGGTCGCTCGTTTCTGCTGCGCGCATTTCTTCGCCCACGCCCGCGGTCACGCCCACGCCCGCGGTCACGCCCCCCCGCCGCAGCTCGTGGCACACCGCGCGGCCCTCGGTCGCGTCCGACGCGAGGTAGGGGTCGCGTTCGTCGTGGGTGAAAAAGAGGATCTGCACCTTTTCGGCGAGCTCGCCCAAGACGGCGAAGGTCGCGCGCTTTCGCTTCTCGTCGGAATGGATCGTGACGTCGTCCAGCACGAGCGGCACGGGCTCGGCCCCCGCGATGAATCGCTCGACGCTCGCGAGCCGGAGCGCGAGGTAGAGCTGATAGCTCGCGCCGTCGCTCAGCACCTCGGGGGCCACTTCCGTGCCGTCGGCCAGCACGGCGACGATCTTCGACCCCTCGCGCGCGACGCGGAGCGCACGGTAACGGTCACCGGTCAGGCGCGGGAAGATCTCGCCCGCGCGCTTCAGGATCGGGCCCTGGTTTTCCATGCGGTAGCGCTCGATCGCGCGCTCGAGCAGGGCCGTGGCGACACGGAGCGTAGCGTAGCGCTCGTAGCGCGAGGTGAGCGCGGCGGCGAGCGTCTGCTCCTCCTGAGCCGCGTCGGCGCCGTCGGCGTCGGATTGCCGGCGCTGACCGGCCGCAAGCGCCGCGGCGCGATCCATCGCGCGCCCCCGCTCGTCCTCGAGCTCCTCGATCTCGCGGCCGAGCTCGTCGAGGCGCGCCGCAAGCTCCGGGGCGTCGTGGTTCTCGGCCTCGGCGACGAGCGCCGCCACCGAGCGGCCGCCCGAGTCGTCGAGCAGCGTCGCCTCGAAACCCGCAACGAGCGCCGTGAGCTCGCGCGCGCGGCGACTCTTGGCCTCGAGCGCCGGCAGGTCCCGCGGGCTCGCGGCGCCGACGCGCTTCGAAAGCTCGGTGAGCTCGCGCTCGGCTTCCGCGAGCAGGGCGCGCTCGCGCTCGAGCAGCGTGCCGCGCTCCAGGGCCTCCGCTCGTAGCCGCTCGCGTTCGGCGCGCGCCGCTTCGGCTCGGCGGAAGCGAGCCACGAGCTCTTCGGCGGCGGCGTCCGGTGCCGCGGGATCGAACTGAATGTCGTGGATCCGCGCGAGCTCCCCCACCTCCGTCGCGAGCTCCGCCTCGTCGCGGCGGATGCCCTTCACGCGGCGCGAGAGGCCTTCGATGTCCTTTAAATAACCCGCGAGCGTCGTGAGCTCGCTGCATAGCTCGAGCGCGACGACGGGCGCCGTCGCCGGCTCGGCCCCGAGCGGAGCGAGCGCGCCGCCCCACGCCGCTTGCCACTCGGCGAGGGCCGCTTCGGCGGCCTCGAGCTCGCGCGTCTCGTGAGCGGCCCGCGCTTCGAGGCCGTCGAGCTCGTGCAACAGCTCCTGCCGCTCGCTCGCTAGGCGCGCGTTCGAAGCCGCGAGCTCGGCCGCACGCTCGACGCCGAGCGCGATGCTGTCGGCGCTCGATTGCGGGCCGAGGGCGGCCGTGACCGCGACGCGGAGCCGCTCGCGCTCGGCGCGGGCGCGCGCGAGCTTCGGCTCGAGGGTGCGCGCTTTTTGGACGAGCTCGAGCACTCGGGCGCGCTGCTCGACGAAGACGCGCATCTCGTCCGGGGGGAGCGCGCGAAACGGTGCCGCGCTCCACAGCTCCTCATACGAGGTCTGGTGCCGAGCGCGGTCGGCGTCGAGCTCGGCGCGTCGCCTCGCGAGCTCCGCCTGCTGCTCCTCCACGAGCGCCGCTTCGGAGCGCGCATGCGCGAGCTCCGTCACTCGACCGGCCTCGCGCCGGAGGCGATCGGAGACGCCGTCGGCGGCCTCCACGCGCGAGCCGAGCTCCAGAGCACCCCCCGCGTCGAACGGCGTCCCTTGCCGCCAGGCACCGAGCACGGAGCCGAGCAACGCATCGCGCTCGCCGCGGACGCGGCCCAGGTCGGCCTCGCTCGGCACGTCGCCCGCCGCTTCGATGCGCTGGATGACGGCGCGCGTCTCGGCGGCGCGTACGCGCAGGCGCTGCGCTACCACGTCGAGCTCGGATCCGCGCTGAGCGAGGGTGCGCTCTCCGGCGGCGAAACGAGCGAGGGTCTCGAGCGCGGGCGTGGCGAGCGCTTCGAGCTCGGCGAGGCTGCGCACGTCGGGGCGCAGCGAGCCGAGCTTCTGCTCGGCGAGCAGAGTGAGCTCCGCCCGTTCCGTCTCGAGCTCGAGGACCGGCTGCTCGACGTCCCCGAGCGCGCGCGCGAGGGCGGCCACGCGCTCGAGCGCGACGCCGTTGCTCGGCTCCGGCAGTCTGCCGAGGCGGGCGCGACGCTCGTCGAGCTCACGCTGGATGGACGAGCGCCGGTCGCGAGCGCGGACCAAGCGCTCGTCGAGCTTGTCGCGCTCGGTCGCGAGCGCGTGGATGCGGCCCCGCTCGGCCGTCGACAGCTTCGCGACGTCGGGGACGAGCGGCGCGTCCGCGCGCCCGAGCCGCACGAGGCTGGCGCGCGCCTGACTCTCGAGCGCCTTCAGGTCGGCTTCGCGTCGCGGCAAATCCTCGCGCGCCTTGCGGGTGCGGCCCGGTGCGTCGGAGAGGCGCGCGACGCGACTCTGCCCCATCGCCAAGAGGGCGTCGGGGACCTCGAGCTCGGCAAGGCGGCGCGCGCTGCGCTCGCTCTCGTCGTCGAGCCGCGCGATCGCCGCGCGTGCGGCCGCGACTTTGGCTTCGGCATGCTCGCGCCGCTCGCTGTCGGCTTCCGAGACGAGCTCGAAGCGGCCGAGCTCGGCGAGCTCGCTCAGGCACTCGGCCCGGCGCCGGAGCGCGGGCAACGCCTGCTTCAAGTCGCGAACGCGGTGCTGCTCGGTGCGAAGGGCCGCAATGCGTTCGGTGACGCGCG
This sequence comes from Polyangiaceae bacterium, assembly GCA_036274215.1. Taxonomy (GTDB): domain Bacteria; phylum Myxococcota_A; class Polyangia; order Polyangiales; family Polyangiaceae; genus PMG-095. Next base: position 3,868 of record DASUGE010000281.1, read on the forward strand.
CGAGCTCTGCCCGCGCGGCGGCCAGCTCCTCTGCCTGCTTCTGGAACGTCTCCGGCAGGAGCCACACCTCTTGCGAGCGCAGGCGCGCCTTTCCGTACTCGTCGAGCAGCCGGTTCATCTCCTGCTGCTTGCCGCGCACGAGATAGAGCTTCTGCTGCTCGCTTTCGAGGGCGGCGAGCAGGCGGCGAACGTCGACGCCGCCAGTCCCTGCGTCGAAGAGCGTCTCACCGATGCTCGACTCGCCGCGGAGGAGTCGCTCGCCCTGCGCTTCGAGCTCCGCGTGGCCGAGACCGAAGCTCTGCGTGAACGTGTCGCGATCGATCCCGCCGAGCAGGCGCTTCAAGCGCGCTTCGTCGAGCGGCGCGCCGTCGGCGTCGAGCAGCGAGTCCTTCCGGCGCTTCACGCGTTGGATGTAGAGCTCGCCTTCGGCCCCCTCGAGCAGCCCGCCGATGCGGAGATCTTCGCTCGCGTGGAGGTAGCCGTCGCGCGTGCGGTGCTCGAACCCGTACAGGAGATCGCGCACGGCCCGGAGCGCCGTGGACTTGCCGGCCTCGTTCGCGCCGTAGATGACGTGCAGGCCGCCCGGCGCGCCGCCCGAGAAGTCGAGCGACACGTCGGTGAACGAGCCGAAGGCCTTGAGCTCGAGCCGCGTGAGCCTCATCCGCCGAGCTCCGTGAGCCGCGCCACGAGTAGCTCGTGCGCGTCGTCGAGCACGGACTCGACGGCGCGGAGCGACGGCTCGGCGCTCGACGCGAGCGGCCGCACCTTGCGCGTGAGCTCCGTCAGGCCGGAGAGCCCTCCGATGAACGCTTCGAGCGCCGCCGGATCCGCCTTCAACGCCGCAATCTCGCGCGCGAGATCGCCGAGCGGGCCGGCCTGTCGCGGCCAGTCGTGCGGGACGGTGCGGAGCGCCTCCGTGTGTACCGTGACGCGCTCGACCCAGACCGAGCCAGCGTCGACGTCGAGCGCCGCGGCGCGCACGGTCTCGGTCACCCGCTCCGGCTCGGCGGCAAGCTGCGCGTGCACCGCCGTCGGACCGACGAGCTCGACGCGCGCCGCGACGAGCCGCTCGCCGGCGGCGCGACAGGCGGCGCCGAGCCGTTTTTGGACGGCGTCGCCCACGTCGTCGAGCGTCGCCGCGCTCGGGAGCTCGACGGTGACGCGTGCCCAGCGCACGACGTCGAGCTCCCGGTGCTCGACGGCCGTCACGCGCGCGCTGTCGTACGAGACCACGACGGCGCCCTTCGGCCCCGTTTCGCGCGCGTGGCGACCCTGGAGATTGCCCGGATAAACGACCCAAGGCGCGCGATGCGCCACCTCGTGACCGTGGACGTGTCCGAGGGCCCAATAGTCGTAGCCGCGGTCGACCAGCGCCGAGAGCGTGCAGGGCGCATACGGCGCGTGACCCTCCCGCCCGTCGAGCGCCGTGTGGAGGAGCCCCACGTTGACCGCACCCGCGACGGCCGCGGGATAGCGCGCGGAGAGATCGTCGGTGATGGCCGCTTCCGCGAACCCCTGACCGTGCACGACGAGATTGAGGTCCTCGAACGTCACGCTCTCGGGCTTGGAGGTCGCGAGCTCGCGCACGTTCTCCGGCATGCGGAGGTGCTTGCGCAGGCGGCTCTGCGCGTCGTGGTTGCCGCGGATCCACACGACGCGCACGCCCGCTTCGCGCAGGCGCGCCATCCGCTCCACCAAGAAGAGACCGGTCGAGTAGTCCCGCCAGCTGCCGTCGAAGAGGTCGCCCGCGACGAGCAGCAGCGACGCCTGCTCCGCGATGCAAAGCTCGACGAGGCGATCGAGCGCACCGCGCGTCGCGTGGCGCAGCTCCGCGACGGGAGCGCCCTCGTACCGCTCGAGACCCAGCAAGGGGCTGTCGAGGTGGAGATCGGCGGCGTGCACGAGCTTCGGCACGGGCACTTGTCTAACATCGTTTCGGCCCGCGCAGCCGCATCTTCGTAGGCCGGGTAGGACCTTTTTCGTCCCACCCGCAGCCAGCGTGATAGAATTCGCCGGTGGGCGACGCAAGGCGGCTCCGGGCATGGCTCGCGCCGTTGCTCGCGGGGTGTCTGCTCGGCGGCTGCGGGCATTCGCGCCGTTCTGCGGAGCTCGCCGGTGCCGCCGGGGCCGCCGGCATGGACGACGACGCGGGGCTCCCCGAGCTCTCGGGCCCGCTCCTGCGGTACGTCGCGGTCGGCACTGGCTTCGGCGTCAGCGTCGTCGCGTTCGACGAGCTGCTTGCGCCCGTAACGATTCCGCTCACGACGCCGTCGTTCAACACGACCCCACCGGCCTGGTCACCGAGCGGCGAGCAGCTCGCGTACGCGGAGCTCACCGACGCAGGGTACTGGAGGCTCGAGGTTGCGCGCGCCCGCGACTTTCGCGCAAGCTCCATCGTGGCAGACATCAGGCCGCGAGCCGGCGGGGGGCACTGGCTGTTCTGGCTCGGCGAAGGCCACGTCCTCATGGCCTCGACGCAAGCGCCGCTGCCGCCTGATACGCGGCCTCCGAGCGACATCGTGCCGTTGCTCGGAGGTCCGCTCGACCTCGTCGAGCTCGCGACCGGCAAGACCGTCGACCTTGGCACTTACGATACCCTGCACGTCGCCCCCGATGGCGCTGGCGCGGTGGCGAGCAACGCGGAGAGCGCGATCGTCATCGGGGCCGACGGCAGCACGGAGACCTTCGCGCTCGACGGTGGCGGCGTCGCGCTTTCGGACGACGCGCGCCACCTGCTCGTTTACGGGACCGATGGGCTACCCGCGGTAACCGGCCGAACGATCGCGGTCGACAACGTCGAGCTCGAGCCGGAAGGCGACAGCAACGCGAGCCTCACCTCGGCCACGTACGCACGCGGGAAGTGGAGTCTCGACGTGACCTTGGAGAGCACCGCGCGGACCCTGCGCATCCTTTACCTGGTTCCGAGTGGCGTCCCAACCGTCCTCGTGCCAACGGCCGGTGTGGAGCTCGTCGGATTCGATCGCTGGGGCATCACCCGGGGCGGTGACCGCTTCGTCGTGCAGAGTCGTTGCGATCCGGAGTGCGTCTGGACGGCGCGGCTCGCCGACACGAACCAGGCGCTCGTCGGGGAGGCACCGGGTCGCGTCGAGCACGTCCGTCTGAGCGGCGACGAGAAGCTGCTCTACGTCTCGACGTTGGACCTAGAAGCGGGCAGAACCACGCTCTACGCGGCACCCTTCGAGCCGACGGCTCCGGGACCGTCCATTCCCATCCCCTTTGCGAACGGCGAAGCCGCCCTCGTGCCGCTCGGGACGTACCCCGGCGGGCCGGAGCTGCTTTTCGCGGAGGATCCCGAGGGGAGCTGCTCGTTCGGAACGAGCTGCTCCGCCACGCGCTTCGCATTCACCTTCGACGGGCACACGGGTGGGTCCGCGGACCTGCCGCCGTCCATCCAGGGACCAGCGTGGACGCCCGACGGCTTGGGTTTCGTTGCTTCACGCGACGGTCGGCTCGTTTACGTGCGGACACTCCGGACCGATCTCGCCTATGAGCTTGGCGCGGCGGACGCGCGTCAGATCTACGTGCCTCCCGCTTGGCCGCCCTCGGAGCGTCCCCGCTGACGCTCGGTGCCGAACGCCCGAGTCAGCGCCGCCGGCCGTCGAAGTGGTACTCGAGCCCGAACTCGATCGTGTCGCCGTCCTCGTCCGCTTCCGCCTCGACCTTGCCCGCAAAATCGAGGACGAGCCTGTCACCGGTGATCGAGGCGCGGCCGGAGGAGAGGCTCGCCGTGGCGCCCTCCTCGCTGAAGCAAGATTGGCCGTCGTTCACGGTCGCTTCCCCACCCTTCGCCGTCGCCTTGAGCGCGCAGATCGTCTCGCCCGTGGCGCTGTTGACGATCGAGATGAGCAGCGTGCCGGGGGACGGCTCCTCCACGTGCGTGTGCGCTTTGTCGTCGAGCTCGACATCGTCGGAGTCGCCTTCGAAATGTCGGACGAGCTTGTCGCTGCCGTAGTATTCCCCCGCCCACACGACGGCGAGCGTCCCCGCGTCGGCGGTGCTCGCAGGCGGTGTGGAGCTGCCCGCGTCGGGTGCGGGTTCCTTGCTGCTCGGAGCAGCGCTCGACCGGGCTGTTACGTTTGGACCGGCGGACGGCAGCACGACGTTCGGGGTCTCGGGAAGCTTAGCGCTCGCTCGCCGGTCGCGCGTGGTGCCGTCGTCGGTGAGCACGCCGCCCGTGTTGGCGAGCGGAACGCTGCTTGGAAGCGCCTGACACGCGGCAAGCGCGAGGACCACGCCGAGCGCACGAACGCGCATCACGCGCTCCACGCGACGACGCGCTGCCGCGCCTCGCCGAGGCCGGAGGCGCCGTACGCGACCGTATCGCCGGGCGCGAGGAAGACCTGTGGCTTCTGGCCCGAGCCGACGCCTTCGGGCGTGCCGGTCGCGAGCACGTCGCCCGGCAGCAGCGTCATGAACTCGCTCACGTACGCGATCAGCGTCGGAACGTCGAAGATCATCGAGCTCGTTCGCGCGCGCTGGCGCTCGACGCCGTTCACGCCGAGCCAGAGCTCGACCGCGCGGTGATCGACACCGCCGGTCACGAGGAACGGTCCAATGGGCGCGAACGTATCGGCGCTCTTGCCCTTGCACCACTGACCCGAGCGCTGGCGCTGAAACGAGCGCTCGCTGTAGTCGTTGAAGAGCGCGTAGCCGGCGACGTGCTCGAGCGCCCGGTCGCGGTCGACGTAGCGTGCGGCTCGGCCAATCACGACGGCGAGCTCGACCTCCCAGTCGGTGTGGGTCGAGCCGGGCGGTAAGCGGAGGTCGTCGTTGGGCCCGCACAACGCGCTCGGCGCCTTCATGAACAAAATAGGCTCCGCGGGGGGCTCGCTGCCGACCTCCCGCGCGTGCTCGCGGTAGTTGCGTCCGATGCCGATGATCTTGCACGGGCGCGCGACGCAGGAGGCGAAGCGGAACCCTGGAGCGAGGCGCGGGCAGCCGAGCGCATGCTGCCGAAGCCAATCCTTCAGGCGGACGAGACCGTCCGTCGCGAAAAAATGCTCGGCGAAATCCTCACCGAACGCGCTCACGTCGACCAGCGTTCCGTCCGGCAGCGCCACGCCGGGTCGCTCGGCGTCGGGGGAACCATGACGAAAGAGCCTCACGCGCGATCCTTGGGGGGGCCGGCGTAGCCGTACGGGTGCCGCTCGAACCAGCGCCACGCGCTGCCGATCGTTTGCTCGAGGTTCGTGCGTCGCGCGCGCCAGCCGAGCTCGCGCTCGATCTTCGTCGGATCGGCGAACAGGCGCGGCGGGTCGCCGGGACGTCGCGGCCCCACCTCGACCGGCAACGGCCGCCCGACCACGGCCGCGGCGGCAGCGACGATTTCCTTCACGCTGTCCCCCCGCCCGATGCCGAGGTTGTACGCCACGAAGCCCGGCCGAAGCTTCTCGAGGGCGACGACGTGGGCGTCTGCCACGTCCTCGACGTGAACGTAGTCGCGAATGCACGTGCCGTCCGGCGTCGGGTAGTCGTCGCCGAACAGCGTGATCTTGTCACGCCGTCCGAGAACGGCGAGCAAGATGGCCGGAATGAGGTGCGTCTCGGGGTCGTGGTCCTCGCCGAGCGTGCCGTCTTCCGCCGCGCCCGCGACGTTGAAATAGCGCAGCGCCGTGACAGCGAGCTCCGGGGTCGCGCGGCAGAGATCCTGCATCATCCGCTCGCAGACGAGCTTCGAGGCGCCGTAGGGATTGATGGGCGCCTGCGGTTGCTCCTCGTGAATCGGAAGCGTGCCCGGGACGCCGTAGGTGGCGCACGTCGAGCTGAACACGAGCTTCCTCACGCGCGCGGACTGCATCGCCTCGAGCAAGCCGAGCGTGCCGACCGCGTTGTTGCGATAGTAGAGCGTGGGGGCAGCGACCGATTCGCCCACGAGCGCGTAGGCGGCAAAATGAACGACGCCTTCGATGCGATGCTCCGCGAGCACGCGCGCCACGCGCTCGCGATCGCCCGTGTCACACTCGACGAAGGGAACGTCTTCCGGCACGGCCGCGCGATGCCCGCGGCTCAAGTTGTCGAGCGCGACCACGTCGTGCCCGGCGCGCCGCAGCGTAGAGAGCGCGTGCGAGCCGATGTAGCCGGCGGCACCCGTAACGAGAGTCTTCATCTTCGAATGCCGCCCGATGATATCAGAGGAGACCGCGACGCCGGAGCGCGCCGAGCAGCAGCGGCTCGATGCGCGCGGCGAGCGCCTGGTTCGCATAACCGACCCAGGCGACGGGCGACTCGACGTCGAGCGGCGCGTCGAGCGGCCCACCGTCAGGACCCGTGACGCGCACGCCCGCTTCTCGGGCGATCAGCGCCGTGCACACGTCGTACGGGTGACAGGTGAGGCTCGGGGGCTCGCCGCGTTCCGCGAGGATCCGATCGAAAAGCGGCCGGAGATCGGCGTTGAAGCGATCGTGCCCCACCATGAGCTCGTAGAGCTGCCCGCCGGTACAGATGTATTGATCCTCGAAGCAGGCGGCGCGGCCGGCCGGCAGCCGGCCGACCAACGCACGCACGAGCTCTTCGTCGAGCGCGGCGATGGCGTCGCGGGCACCCGGGAAGAAGCGCGACAGCATCGCGAACCCGTGCTCGATGCTCTCGGCGCGCGAAGGCGTGAGCTCGAGCGGCGCGCTCTCGTTTCGGAGCACGTCGGTGCGGCACGCTCGAGCGCCGCGGCCCTGGACGGCCCAGAGCTCGTCGGCGAGGTGCTGCTTCACGAGCGGGATCTCCGTTTGCACGGCGAGCACGAGATCCGTGAGGCGCGCGTTCGGGACGTTCGGCGCGACGCCTGTGAGCACCCAGGCGCTGCGTTTTTGGTACATGAGGCCGCGCGTGCCGTCGATCGGATCGACGATGAAGACGTAGCGTGCCGCTCGCTCCTCGCTACCGCGCGGGAGCACCAGGCGACCGCCCGCGAGCCCCTCGGCGACGAGCACGATGCCGCCGAGCCCGACCGCTTCTCGCTCGAGCTCCGCGACGAGCACCTCTTCACCGACGCGGTCGACTGCGTAGATGGTGTCCCCGCCGGCGTCGCCCGCCACCTCCGAGAGCGCGCCCGAGCCCTGGGCCCGAAACGCCGCCGTCACGCGCTCGCGGATGCCGCGGTGCAGCCGCTGCACGACCGGCAACACGCGTCGCTCCACCTCGTCGAGGAACAAAGCGCCGCCGTACACGCTTCGCGTTCTATCATGGCGCTCGTGCTTTGCCCGCACTCCCGCCGTTGCCCGGGCTGCCCGCTCATCGACCTCGACTACGGGGCGCAGCTCGGCCGGAAGCGCGACCTTTTGGCGCAGGCGCTCGGCGCCTACCCGGGCCTCGGCGCCGAGCTTTCGGCGACGACGCCCGCGGAGCCCGTCACGGGATTTCGGGTGCGGGTGAAGCTCGTCGCCGAACGGCGCGCGCTCGGGCTCTTCGCGCGCGGGACGCACGAGGTCGTCGATATTCCCGATTGCCGCGTGCAGCGGCCGCGCGTGCTCGCCGTCACGGCGGCCCTGCGCAAGAGCCTGCCTCTGCTCGGGCCGGTCTCCTCGTTCGACGTGCGCGAAGCCGACGACGGCGTGCTCGTGACGGCAGCCGTCGACCCGCGACTCACCCCCGCGGCGCGCCGCGCCGTCGCCGAGCAGCTCGCGGCGCTCGACGCAGGGATCACGAGCGTCGCCGTGAGCACACGCGAGCCCGACGCGCCGCAGCTCCTCGGCCGAGCTCTCTCCGTGCTGGTCGGACCGAGCGAGCTCCGGCACACGCCGGACCCGAGCGCGCCGTTCCACTACGCCGCGCACGGCGCGTTCACCCAAGCACACCCGGGCCAGCTCGCGCGCCTGCACGCAGCGCTCGAAGCGAGCCTCGCCGAGGCGTTCCGCGCACCGGCCGCCCCGCCCCGCGTGCTCGAGCTCTACGCCGGCTCCGGCGCCCTTTCGCTGCGGCTCGCCGCGCGTGGCTACGCCGTGACGCTCGTCGAGGCGTTCGAGCCCGCCGTGCGCATGGCCGAGCGCGCCGCCGCGGAGCAGGGGCTCACGCTGACGGCCGTCACGGCGGATGCAGCGGCGACGCTGGGGGAGCTCGCCCGGAAGCACGCGCGCTTCGACGCCATCATCGTGAACCCGCCCCGTCGCGGCGTGACACCGGAGGTGCGACGACTCCTCGCCGCGCTCGCACCGGCCCGGCTCCTGTACATTTCGTGCGCGCCCGAGACACTCGCGCGCGATGCCGCGCACCTCGCGCTCCTCGGCCTCGGATTACGCCGCGTCACCCCCTTCGACATGATTCCGCTCTCGGCCGCTGTCGAAGCGCTGGCGCTGCTCGAGCCGGCTCCGCCCCCGCCACCCCGTGTGCTCGCCGAAGGCCCGAGCTTTCTCGTCGTCGAAAAACTGCCGCACGAGCCCGTGAAGCCCGAGCCGGGGACGCGCACGTCGCTCGAGACCCGCGTCCGGAAGCTACCGAACGGGGAGCACGCCGTCGCGGTCGACGCCCTCGACGCCGAAGCGAGCGGCGCATGCTTGTTCGCTCGCAGCCCCGCGCACGGAGCCCTGCTCGAGGCGGCGCTCGCCCGCGGCCGCACCGAAGCGTTTGCCCTCGTGCGCGGCGTGATTCGCGCCCAATCGAAGCTTCCCGAGCGCCCGGGGCTCGGCAAAGCCGCGCGCTACGAGCGCATCGAAACGGGCGAGAGCCATTCGCTCGTGGTCGTCTCGGCACCACCGGCCGCGTTCGCCGACGCGACGGCCGCGTTCGCTTCGTTCCGACATCCGGTGCTCGGCGATGCACGGCGCGGCGATCGGCGCGCCAATGTGCACGTCGGGCTCCGCCACGGCCTCGATCGCGCGTTCTGGCATCGCCGGCGGCTCGAGCTCGAGGTGGACGGTGCGCCCGTCGTCGTCGACTGCCCGCTCGCGCCCGATCTTGCGGCCGTGCTCCGGAGCCTCGCTAAAGCGTGAGGAATCCGCGCTGTACCGCGTAGAGGATCGCGCCCACGTGCATCCCGTGAATGATCTTGCCGCTCTCGATGAGGCCCACGAGCTCCGAGCGCGGCACGCACACGACCTCGAGGTCCTCGCTCTCGTCGGGGTTCTGCGCGACGCTCGGCGTCGCAGCGAAAGCGCAGAAGAAATGCGCGTACACGGTATGACGCGAGGGCTCGGTCGCAACGCTCAGGATCGGCTCCCAGCGCTCGGCTGCGTAGCCGGTCTCCTCGCCGAGCTCGCGCTGCGCGGCGGCGAGCGGCTCCTCCCCGGGCTCGATCACCCCGGCCGGGAGCTCCCAGCACTCCCGACCGATCCCGTGCCGGTATTGCCGCACGAGCACCACTTCGCCGGCCGCGGTGAGGCAGAGCACGCTCGACCAGCTCGGGGCGTCGATCACGTGAAATTCGGCGAGCTCGCGGCCGTTGCCGAGCCGCACGCGATCCTCGTAAAGCTCGAGCCAGCGGCGGGAGAGCAGCGTCTTGCGCTCGAGCACTTGCCAAGGAGCGAGCGGGCGGTACTTCACGGGTTTCGGCTCATAGCATGACAGCGTCCTTACCCGATCTCCGAAGCGCCCTCGACGATCCAGGCTTTACGCCCGGCGCGCTTCATCTCGAACCGCTCTTCGCGCTGCTCGCGTCGGCGTCGCGCGAGGAGGCGCCGCGCGTCGAGCGCGTGCTCTCGCGTGGCGGCGAGCGGGCTCTTTCGGCCGTGCTCGCGCGCCTCGCGAGCGAGCCCCCCGACGTGCGGGCTCGCCTCGTCAACGTCCTCGGTCGCCTCGCCGATCCGCGCGCGAGCGAGGCCCTGCGCCGGTGCCTCGCCGATTCCGATGCGCGCGTCGCCCGGCGCGCCGCCACCGCGCTCGGCAAGCTCGAATACGATCCCGAGAACGATCGCGCGCTGCAAAGCGCGTGGGCGACGGGTGACCTCGGACTCAAGAAGAGCGTCGCTGAAGCGCTCGGCAAAGCGGGAGGCCCCGAAGCCGACGCCCTGCTCGCCAGAGCGCCCGCGACGGATGCCGAGCTCACGCGCGTCGTCGCCAACGCGCGGCTGCTCCTCGCCCGGCGCCACAGCCGCAAGAGCGAGAGCGCGATCGCGACCGACCGCCGCCTCGGTGCTCGCGTGCCCCTGCTCTTGCGTGCGCGCCGCGGGCTCGCGGAGCTCCTCGCGGACGAGCTCCGACCGCTCGGCACGCCGCACGCGATTTCCGAGAGCGTGGTCGAGCTCGACTTCGACGGTGCGCTCTCCGAGCTGTTCGTCGCGCGCACCGCGCTCGAGGCCGGCGTCCGCATCGAGCTCGGCGCGCATACCGAAGCCGATTTGCCCGACGCCGTCGCCCGCGCCGTTGCGAGCGACACCGCCAGGCGTGTCTTTGCCAGCTGGACGCACGGCGCGCCTCGCTACCGCGTGAGCTTCGCGAGCGGCGGTCACCGCCGGGCGCTGGTTTTCCGCATTGCCGCCGCCGTCGGACGCGCGGCGCCGGAGCTCGTGAACGATCCGCGCGGCGAAAGCTGGGAGCTCGTCGTCGTCGAGCGACCGCCCTCGCCTCACCTCGTGCTCGTGCCGCGTGCTTACGAGGATCCGCGCTTCTCCTACCGGCGGCGCGACGTGCGTGCAGCGTCGCACCCGACGATCGCCGCGGCCTTGGCGCGCACGGCAGGCGCACGACCGGACGACGTGGTCTGGGATCCATTCCTCGGCAGCGGGCTCGAGCTCGTCGAGCGCGCGCGCCTCGGCGCCTACCGCACCTTGCTCGGCAGCGACCTCGAGCCGGAGGCGCTCGACGCGGCACGAGAGAACCTCGGTGCAGCAGGCGTTACGGCCGAGCTTCGCCTCGGCGATGCGACGCGTCTCGCGCCAAAAGGCGTGACGCTCATCGTCACCAACCCCCCGATGGGGCGTAGGCTCGCCCGCGACCGAACGCTCGGGCCGCTGCTTGCCGCGTTCGTCGCCCATGCTGCACGGGTACTCGCGTCCGGTGGCCGCCTCGTCTGGCTGTCGCCGCTCCCCGAGCTCACGCGTCGTGCCGCGACGGAGGCAGGCCTGGCGCTTCAGGCGGGCCCCGTGGTGGATCTGGGCGGGTTCGACGCCGAGCTCCAAACCCTCAGAAAAACGTAAAAAAGTGGCGGGGCTGACTTGACGACGCGCTCGAGCGTATTATTGACTCGTTGGTCAAAAACCCCTCCCCAGCGCCTCGAGCTATCTGTGTCCCGACCGAGCGATCCGCAAGCCCGCGCCCGGCTTCTTCAAGCCGCTGAGCGGATTTTTATCGCCCGGGGGCTCGAGCGCGCCAAGGTCGAGGACATCACCAAGGCGGCCGGGCTCTCGAAGGGCGCCTTCTACCTCCACTTCAGAACGAAGGACGACGCGTTTCGGGAAATCCTCTCGAGCGCGCTCGCCGAGCTCGGTGCCATCCTCACGGAGATAGAAACGAGCCGCAGCGTGTGGGGGATCGCCCCGCATGAGGAGCTCGTGGCCAATTGGCTCGAGCAGGACTTGCGCATCTTCGGGTGCATCTGGAAGCACCGTCCCATCATGCGCCTCGTCCTCGAAGGGGGCGGCTCGCCGGACTACCTGCACCTCATCGACCTCTTCGCCGAAGGCGCCCAACAGACGACCGAACGCTTGGTGCGCTGGGGCGTCGAGCGCGGTTATTACCGGAAAGATCTGGATCCGGAGCAAGCCGCCGCGTTCGTCGCCGGTGGCTACGACCGATTGGCCCGAAGGCTCGTGCGCGAAAAGCGCAAGCCGAACCTCGAGCGCTGGCTGATCGGAGCCCACGGGCTTTGCTTCCGCGCCCTCGGGACCCCGGAATTCATTCGCGCGGCAGCGAACCTTCACGCCGCGCGATTGTCCGAGTCTTCACCCCACAAGCCGGCTGCTTGACGGGCCCGTTCGATCGCCGAGAAAAACATGGACCAACCCCTTCCCGTTTCCGTGACGCCTCCTCCCACCGATCCGTCGCACGATCCGAGTGGCCCTCGCCCGAAGGCGCCGCTCGTCGGCGTCCTGACCGGAGTCCTGCTCGTCGCCGGCTTCGTCGGTTGGGCAGGCACTCGCATCCAGTCGGCCACCCGAGCCAAGAAGGAGGTCGCCGCCCAGCGCGACGAGGACGCGCGCCGCACCAACGCGGCCGCGCGCGCGACTCCGATCGTGACCACGGTGCTCCCCACGGCCGGAACGTGGGATCCCGTGGTCGAGATCGACGGCACGGTCGCCGCCGGGCAGTCGGCCGAGATCGGCTTCAAGACCGGGGGCCGCATCGCACAGGTCGCCGTCAAGGTCGGCGACACCGTCAAAGCCGGCCAGCTGCTCGCGACCCTCGACGCGAGTGAAGCCGTCGCGCAGCTCCGCGCGGCCCAGGCGCAGCAGCGCGCGGCGCAGGCTCAGCTCGCGCTCGCGAGCGACACGGAGCACCGCACGCAGAGCATGGTGCAGAGCGGGGCCATCGCCGAGGCGACCGGCGTCCAAACCGCTCAGCAGAAGGCGCTCGCCGCCGCACAAGCCGAAGCCTCGCAGGCGCAGGTCGCTTTGACGCAGGTCTCGATCGCGAACCACCGGCTGAGCGCGCCGTTCGGCGGCAGCGTCACGCGAGCCCCGGACGGCGTCGGCGGCGTGACCGGCCCCGGCGCGCCGTTGTTCGAGCTCGTCGATCTCTCCCGCTTGAGGCTCAAGGGCACGCTCAGCGAGCAGGACGCGACGCTCGTCGAGCCGGGCGCGCCCATCAGCATCGATACGGAGCACGGCGTCGTGACGGGCAAGGTGAGCGCGGTGCTCGGCAGCGTGGACCCTTCGACGCGTCGCGTGCGCATCGAGGCCACGCTCGACAA
>DASUGE010000282.1:0-16478 GCA_036274215.1 Polyangiaceae bacterium
GCCGGTCGATCGTCAGGAGCGCGGGCGGCCGGGCGAATAGCCCGGCCCGGAATGACCCGGGAGTCTTGGAAGACCAGATCGATCACCAGAAGCGGGGACGACCCGTACGACAAACCGGCGAGACCGGTGGATAGCCTCGACAGCCGTCGAATTCGCCCTAATTTCCAGGCCGGCTGGTCCCCCCAAAGAACTGCTAAAATCTCATGACAGACATGTTCTTCAAGAACGATCCGACGGCAAAAACCGTGGGCAAAACGCTTCCGGCCCTGCCACTGCGGGACATCATCGTGTTTCCGCACATGGTGTCGCAGCTGTTCGTGGGGCGCGACAAGAGCATCGCCGCCTTGGACGAGGCGATGGCGCGTGACAAGGACATCTTCCTCGCGGCGCAGAAGAGCGCGAAGACGAACGATCCGACGCCTGATGACATTTATCAGGTGGGTACCGTCGGGACGATCGTGCAGCTGCTGCGGTTGGCTGACGGGACCGTGAAGGTGCTGGTCGAGGGGCGGCAGCGAGCGCGCGTGCGCCGTTATCTCGAGAGCGGCGACTACTTCCTCGCCGAGATCGAGGAGATCCCGGAGCAGGCGGAGGCGGACGTCGAGGTCGAGGCGCTCATCCGCAGCGTGCAGAGCACGTTCGAGGTGTACGTCAAACTGAACAAGAAGGTTCAGCCGGAAGTCTTGATGAGCGTGCAGAGCGTCGACGACGCTTCGAAGCTCTCGGACAGCATCGCGGCGAACCTGCCGACCATCAAGCTCGCCGACCGTCAGGGCCTGCTCGAGATGGACGAGCCGAAGAAGCGGCTCGAGCGCCTGTACGAGCTGATGCAGGCTGAAATCGAGATCCTCCAGGTAGAGAAGAAGATCCGTTCTCGCGTCAAGAAGCAGATGGAGAAGACGCAGAAGGAATACTACCTGAACGAGCAGATGCAGGCGATCCAGAAGGAGCTCGGGGGCGGGGAACGCGACGAGTTCAAGAACGAGATCCAGGAGATCGAAGAGCAGCTCAAGCAGAAGCGCATGAGCGAGGAGGCGCAGGCCAAGGTGCGCAAGGAGCTGAAGAAGCTCAAGATGATGCACCCGACCAGCGCCGAAGCGACGGTCGTCCGCAATTACATCGATTGGATCCTCGGCCTGCCGTGGATGGAGAAGACGGACGAGCGCTTCGACGTCGTCGAAGCGGAGCGCGTCCTCGACGAGGATCACTACGGCCTCAAGAAGTGCAAGGACCGCATCGTCGAGTACCTGGCGGTGCAGGCGCTCACGAAGCAGCTCCGCGGTCCGATCCTCTGTTTGGTGGGTCCGCCCGGCGTCGGCAAGACGAGCATCGCGAAGAGCATCGCGCGCGCAACGGGCCGAAAATTCGTGCGTTTGGCGCTCGGCGGCGTGCGCGACGAGGCGGAGATCCGCGGCCACCGCCGCACGTACATCGGCGCGCTACCCGGCAAGATCGTGCAGAGCCTGAAGAAGGTCGGCACGAGCAATCCCGTGTTCCTGCTCGACGAGATCGACAAGATGAGCACCGACTTTCGCGGCGACCCCGCGGCCGCGCTGCTCGAGGTGCTCGATCCGGAGCAGAACGCGACGTTCAACGATCACTACCTCGATCTCGACTACGACCTCTCGAACGTGATGTTCATCACGACGGCGAATACGCTCGGAGGCATTCCGATCCCACTCCAGGATCGCCTCGAGATCATCCAGCTCTCGAGCTACACCGAGTTCGAGAAGCTCAACATCGCCGAGCGCTACCTCGTGCCGCGCCAGCGCACGGAGTGCGGCCTCGCCGAGGGCGACCTCGTGCTCACGGAGAGCGCGATTCGCACCGTCATCCATCACTACACGCGTGAAGCCGGCGTGCGCTCGCTCGAGCGCGAAATAGCCAGCATTTGCCGCAAATCCGCGCTCAAGGTCGTGAAGGAAGGCAAGGGGACGAAGCTCGAGGTGAAGGCGGCGGACGTGCCGGCCTACCTCGGCGTTCCGCGCCACCGCGTCGGCAAGAAGGAAGAGGCCGACCAGGTGGGCCTCGTCCACGGCCTCAGCGTGTCGGAGCACGGCGGCGACATCCTCGACTGCGAGGTGAGCGTGGTCCCGGGCAAGGGCAAGCTCGTCATCACGGGCCTGCTCGAGAAGGGCATGGAAGAGAGCGCCCAGGCGGCGATGAGCTACATCCGCTCGCGCGGCGGCGTCCTCAAGCTCGAGCCGGATTTCTATCAGAAGGTCGACGTGCACGTGCACTTCCCGGACTTCGTCCGCAAGGACGGTCCGTCGGCGGGCGTCACGATGGCGACCAGCATCGCGAGCGCGCTCACGCGCGTGGCGGTGAAGAGCAACGTCGCGATGACGGGCGAGATCACGCTGCGCGGCCGCGTCATGCCGATCGGCGGACTGAAGGAGAAGCTCCTCGCCGCGCACCGAAACCGCACGACGACGGTGCTGGTTCCCCTCGAAAATCGCAAGGATTTGAAGGAAATTCCGCGGCGCGTGCTCAAGGCGCTGCGCATCGTGCTCGTGTCGCACATGGACGACGTGCTGCGCGAGGCGCTGAACTTCCCGGACTCGGAGCAGCTCTTCGGCGCGCGCCCGGCGCTCATCGAGTACCGCTACGGCGAGCTCATCGAGGGCGAGGCGCAGGCCGACGTGCCCCCGCGCTCACCGGGCGAGCCGCCGCCGGCTCAGCCGGGTCTCTCGTCGTAAGGCGACGCGCGGCGCCGCTCACTCGTCGGGCGCGGGTCAGTCCCGTGGGCGCGAGCCCGCGCCGGTTCGTCGGGCGTCAGCCGAACGTAGCGCCGTCGTGCCCCCACAAATAACCCTCGGCATCGCTGAACTCGATGTAGATGCGGCCCTTCTGGACGCCGAGCCCCTGGCTCAAGCGCTCGCAGAGCTCGTCGGAGAGGCGTTGCGTGAGCTCGGGCGTGAAGCGCCCGACGTTCTTGACCTCGACGTAACAGGTGGGCTCGTGCGTGCCGCCGAACGTCATCAGCGTCGGATGCTCGATCGCCGTCATCACGTACGACTCGGGCTTGCCGAGGCGGCTCGCGACGAGGTGCGAGAGATTCGTGAGGAGCTTCTCGTGCCCCGGGGCGGCCGGGACCGAAGTGGTGATTTTCAGGAGCGGCACGGACGCATCCTACCATCCGTGAGGGTCGTGGTGGCGACGGAGCTTTTCAGATTTCTTCGACGCTCGTGATGTGGAGATTGAAATTAGCGGGACTCTCGACCCCGAAGATCTCGACTTGGATCGCCTGGAACGCTTGATTCGAATACGCCTTTCCGCTCGAGTCCCAGCAGCTGGTCCTGAAGCTCGTGTACGGGATGGTCGTCGTGCCGCTCTCCGGGAGCTCGACGCAGTAGGTCGTGCTGCTGCTCACCTTGAGGCCGAGGTACGCGGGGAGGGCCGAGGTGTACGTGTGCGCAATCCTGATGCCCTGCCCGGTCGGAGTCACGGTGCCCGCGGAGGCGCCTCCGGCAGGTTGGTTCACGGAAAAGCCGAGGTACGCGTAGCCGGTGCTGCTCGTGCCGCTCACCGTGCCGATGATCGAAAGCTGGCAGTATACGCCGCAGTTGTCCCACGTCTTCGGATAGACGGAGCTCGCCGTGTCGCCACCCGACATCGCGTAACCGTGCCAGCACGCATCGTGAGCGAGCATGCGAACGAAGCCGTCCCTGGCGACGCTGAAGTCCGTATCGCACGTCACTCCGCTTTGGCCGGCGCTGCCACCGGTGCCAGCCGTCGACCCACCGGCGCCGCCCATCGACCCCCCCGTCCCGCCGGTCGTGCCCCCAGCACCGCCTTCGGCGCCTCCGGGCTCGCCGCCGCTCGGCATGCCGCCATCCCCAGCGTCCAGCGCTCCGTCGCCGCCGGCGCTCGTTGTACCGCCGACGTTCGTGTCGCCGCCGACCGCGTTGCCGCTGGAGCCTCCGGTGCCGGTGCCACCCTTCGCCGTGGCACCGGAAACGCCTCCTTTGCCACCGGAGCTACTCCCACCACTTCCCGCGGACTCGCCCCCTGAGCCACCGTCGTCGTCATCGTCGTAATGCTTCGACGAACAGGCCACCACCAGCAGGGCAAGAAACAGCCAGCGCTTCATCGTGTATCTCGCAGTCGCCGCGCGCGCAGCGCTTCAGAACAAGGAGCGCACTTTAGCATGCGCGCAGGAAAGCTCGCGGAGGTCCGGTAATTCGGCTGATTCAGCAGTCGAACCAGCGCCGCAGTCCGGGGCGAATGATGCGCTCGAGCGTGTCGTAGAAGAGCACTCGACCGTCCGCGCCGGAGCAGAGGCCGTAGGCGGCGCCGCCTTGGGGTGCGGCGCGTTCGGGTAGGTGAGCGAGCTCGTGCGTCTCGAGGTGCGCGAACGCCGTCGGGAGGTAGCGTTCGACGGCGGCGCGCTCGGGTGCCGTGAGCGTGGCGCCGATGCTCTCGAGCAGCCGCCAGCCGAAGCGCGCGTGGCCGACCTCGTCCGCCCAGATGCGCGTGAGCAAGGTTCGGAGCGAGCCTTCGGGCATTTCGAGCCGTTCGGCGCCGATCAACGCCACGGCGACGGTCTCGCTCATGCAACAGACGTGGATCACGTTGCGGAGCGCGGCCGCACGGGGAGGCGCGTCGGTGTGCAGAGGAAACGGAGCGTGGTCGAGTGTGTGTGCGCGGGCTTCGCCGCCGGCGGCCTCGACGACCGCACCGCAAAGCACGCCGTGGTGGCGCTCCTCGGTCGCGAATTCACGGCATGCGTGCGCCAAGTCGGCGCCGAACGTCGGCTCGAGCTGCGCGGCGAGCGCTTCGAAGACAACGGCGGACGAGTACTCGTTGATCATGCGGGCGCGCCATGTCGCGACACAATCGCGGAGCAGCTCGGGTGACGCGCCACTGAGATCCGGCATCGCTGCGCGCGACGCGGCGCGGAGCTCGATGGGCTCCGCCGTCACGCGAGCCCCAGCGCCGGCGGCATGGGAGGGCCCCAAGGGCTGCAATACGGCTGGTTGAAGTCCTGTCCGGTGAGCAAGCGGGCGCCGCAACACACGGTGTGCGCGGGGGTGTTTTCCCAGAGCGAGCTGTACGCGAGCGCGCGGCAGCAGTTCAGCAGCGAGGGGTCGATCGGATCGGCGGCGGGCGCGGTCGGCGCGAGGCCGGAGGCCATGAGCTCGGCGATGTAGCTCTCGCAGCACGCGTGCTCGGTTTCGTCGAGTGGAGGCTCTAGCTTGTCTGCGACGAGCGTGATGGGCGGTAGGCAGGCGAGCATGGGGGCAGGGGGATCGGGGGGAACCGGTTCGGGAGCGGGGTCGGGCTCGGGAGCGGGAGCGGGAGCGCCGGAAGCGGTGGCGGAGGGCGGTGCGGGCGGGGTCGCAGTGGCAGTAGCAGTCGGAGCAGCCGTGGCGGTTGGAGCGGCCGTGGCGGTCGGCATTGGCTGCGCGCCGTTGCCCGCGGGATCAGGCTGCGGGCTCGTCGGATTCGTGTCTCCGCCCTCGGGCCTGTCCATCGAAGAAATCCCTCCGCACGCTCCCGCCGTTCCGAAGAAGCAGCCGAGTGCGACGCGCGCCGTGCTTTCGAGTGCCCTCCGTCGCGTCGAGCTCTTCACCCTGTGTCTCCCGTGTGTGTGCCCACGCTTTAGGTGTAACAGCGGCGGCGCGCGGCGAGGATCAGTATTTCCTTTACCTTAGCGTTCGCGAAAACGATGCGATGCTCGCATCCGACGCTTTACCGCACGCTGAACTGGAAGTCCGCAGCCGGTTCTGGAAGCGTTCGGAGAGTGGGTCGGCTTCGTGTGCGGAAACCCCAAGCCACCGCGCCAAGCAGCAACGACACCCCGATCGCACAAGCCAACCATCCGAGCCACGTCGAGGGGCGGCGCATCCTGAAGCAAGCGCGTAGCACTCGGTTTGCGAGACGGGGGCGCCGTCGCCAATCCCTCAGCCGTTCCGCTCGCGCTGCTTCCGCCGCTGAATCGCAACGATGACGCCTGCGACTGCCGTGCTGACGGCGACAGCGACGACGAGCATTACGATGGACCAGTCGAAGAACCACGCCGCACCCCACGCTGCGGCTTCGACGGCACCGCACACCAGCAATACGCGCGTGACTTCTGCGTCGGTGACAGGCACGGCGACATTCTACCGCTAGTGCGGCGGCGAGTCCTTATGCGTCCTCACTAACAAAGCAAGGCCTCCTACCGCGCCAACGCACGCGCCAAGGCCGGCGACAATCAACGCAAGCCACCGCTTTAGTCCTGCCGGGTCGGGGTCCATGTCGAGCCGCAGGTCGGGTGCGTAATGGAGGTAGGCGACGTAGACCAACGCCGGCACGACGATCAGCGCCGCCACCGTCAGTGCCACCACTCCGAACACCCGCATGCAGGGATTGTAGTGGACGGCTCCTGTTCAGTCGCATCCGCACGACGGCGATGGCGAGCCGTCATCGAAGCTCTATTCCAGTGGGCGGGACAGGGTTCGAACCTGCAACATCCGGCGTGTAAAGCCAGCGCTCTGCCGTTGAGCTACCCGCCCGGGTAGTGCCGCCGCGGAGACTAGCAGCGGAGGAGGCGTTTCGCATCCTGCTTCGCTAGCTACCGGCGCCACTTCTCTGCTGCCGCACGCGCCTCGCGCTTCGTCGGCACTGCTCCGATGCGTCGAATCCGTACGGCGGCCGCTTCGATCGTGGGCGCGATCGGCGTGGCGACGGAGATGAGCCGGCAGAGGCGCGCGCACGCGTCTTCCGCCTTGTCCCACGCCGCGCGGTGCCCGACGGTGTCGCGTTCGGTGCGGCGGGCGAGGGCGAGCGCGTCTTTGAGCTGCTTGCCGACCGCTTCGAGCTCGGTGAGGTCGGGTTTCGAAACGCCGGCGTCGCGCTTCCACGCGGCGAAGAGGGCGCGCGTGATGCCGAGGAGGTCCCGCACGGCTTCGAGCGGGAGCTGATCGCGGCGGGACATCGGACCCTCGAGAAGCGCTCGGGGCAGGACGGGCGTCAATCGTTTGCAGGCGCGAGCGGTCACGGAAGGTCCGCTTGTGCGGTGCGCGCCGCCACGCTAAGCCGTGCAGCGGGTCTCGAAACAGTATGCCGAACTTCGTGCTCCTCGGTGGACTCTCGGCGGCGCTGGCCGTCGCGCTCGGCGCGTTCGGGGCGCATAGCTTGCGGAAGGTGGCTTCGCCGGAGGCGCTCGGGTGGTGGGAGACGGCGGCGCGGTACCATTTGCTCATCGCGCTCGCGACCGTGCTGTTCGGAGTGATTCGCCTGTCGAAGCCGGGGGCACCGTGGGCCGGCTATTTGATGACGCTCGGGACGGTGCTGTTTTCGGGCTCGCTGTACGCGATGGCGCTCGGGGGGCCGCGCTGGTTCGGCGCCATCGCTCCGTTCGGTGGGCTCGCGATGATGGGCGGCCTGATCGCGCTCGCGTTTTCGAGCCGGTGAGACCGCGCGGCCGGAGCCTCTGGCACGTGGCGAACTTGCGTTCGCAGCTGGCGCGTGCCGTTCGCAGTTGCCACGTGGAGATCTGACGCGCGATTTGCGGTGCTCGTGAGCTGGCGGTTCGTTGCCGGCGGCCCTAAGTTCCGATCTCGTGAAGCTACGGCGGCACGTGGTCGTGATCGGGGGCGGATTCGGCGGGTTGGCCGTGACCAAAGCGCTCGCGAAAGCGAGCGTGCACGTGACGCTCGTCGATCGGTCGAATCATTTCTTGTTCACGCCGCTCCTCTATCAAGTGGCGATGGCGGGGCTCGCTCCCGCGGAAATTGCGTCGCCGACGCGGAGTGTGCTCCGGCACCAGGCGAACGCGCGCGTGCTGCTCGCGGAGGTGACGCGGATCGACCTCGCGGCGCGAAAAGTGCACACGCGCGAGGTCGCGCCGCTCGAGTACGAGTATCTGGTGCTCGCGCCCGGCTCGCAGAACTCGTATTTCGGGCATGACGAGTGGGGGAAGGTCGCGCCGGGGCTCAAGGATCTGGACGACGCGATCGAGATCCGGCGCCGCGTGCTGCTCGCTTTCGAGGCCGCCGAGCGCGAGCCGGACGAGACGCTCCGGCGCCGGCACCTCACGTTCGTCGTGATCGGCGGCGGGCCGACGGGGGTGGAGCTCGCGGGCGCGATTGCGGAGCTTGCGACGTTCGTGCTCGCGCGCGATTTTCGCAGCATTCGGCCGGACGCGACGCGCGTCGTGCTGGTCGAGGGGTCCGAGCGCGTGCTCTCGGCGTTCGATCCCAGGCTCTCGGAGCACGCGCAGCGAAGCCTCGCAGCCATGGGCGTCGACGTGCGCACGAAGACGCGCGTCACGGGCATCGACGCGGCGGGCGTATCCTGCGGCGACACGCGCATCGAGGCGTCGACGGTGCTGTGGGCCGCCGGGGTGCGTGCCTCGCCGCTGCTCGCGACGCTCGGCGCGCCGCTCGATCGGCAGGGGCGCATCGCGGTAGCTCCCGATTGCAGCATTCCGGGCCATCCGGACGTGTTTTGCATCGGGGACGCGGCGGCCTTCCTGCCAGCGGGGGAGGAGCATCCGCTTCCGGGGGTGAGCCCGGTCGCCATGCAGCAAGGGCGATTCGTGGCGCGCACCATCGCGCGCGCCGTCGACGGAGAAACCGAGCGCGGGACCTTCCGCTATTTCGACAAGGGCATCATGGCGACGATCGGGCGGAGCCGTGCCGTGGCGCGCATCGGCCGGCTCCGACTCTCCGGGTTCCTGGCGTGGGTGGCATGGCTCTTGCTCCACATCGTGTACCTGATCGATTTTCGAAGCCGGGTCCTGGTGCTCGTCGACTGGGCTTGGTCGTATTTCACGTACCAGCGCGGGTCACGCCTCATCACGGGCCACCGGCTGGAGGCGGGGGCACCTCCCAGCCGCCCATGAATTGTTTGAACGGTTTGCACGATCCCGGGAACCAAGCGCCATGAAGAAGAGAACGACCGCCGTTTTCGCGACCGCTTCGGGTCTTCTGCTCGCAGGCAACGCTTTCGCGCAAGCGCCCAAGGCTCCGGCGCCCGCGCCTTCTGCCGCAGCACCTGCGCCCGCCCCGGCCCCCGCCGCAGCTCCTGCGGCCGGCCCGGCGCCTGCACCAGCGCCAGTTGCTGCCCCCGCGCCCGCTCCTACCGAGCCGGGCACCCCAGCTCCCGACGCGCCGTCGCCGCCAACGGAGGCCACGACGCCTGCCCCAGGTGCTCCCGCTCCGGCCCAGCCGACACCGAACCCCGGTGCCGCGGTCTCGACCTCGGCGCCGTACGACGGGCCACCCTTGTTGTTCATGGCGGGCCCCGGCAAGCCGAACCTCGGCGCTTACGGCGGTATCGGCGTCGCCTACACGCACATGCTGCACCGCGACGGCGTCGTCGTGGATCTCGAGGGTGCGATCCTCGTCGACCACCGCCTGTCGCTCGGCCTCGCGGGCTACTTCTTTTCGCGCAGCCCGAGCGGCCCGAACTACCTGCTCACGCCGCGCGAGTACCGGGCGTCCTACGCGGGCGCCTTCGTCCGCTACCACTTCTACGGGAACTTCCCGCTCTACGCGTCGGTCGGTGCGCTGGTCGGCGGCGGCTTCTTGTGGCTCGGGGAAGAGCTCAATCACCACGATTACGACCACGACTACAACGAGGAGGCATCCGAGCTCCGGGGCAATTTCGTGTTCCAGCCCGACTTCTCGCTGCACGTGAACGCGACGCGCTGGCTGCGTTTCACGCTGACGGGCGGCTACCGCGTGGCCACGGCAGTGAACGACTTCGGCTACGACTCGCAGGCGATGAGCGGCGTGGTCGCGGGCGGCAAGGTGGAGCTGGGCTGGTTCTAGGCGCGCCGCGGCGTCCGTTCTATGCTCGGCTGACGTGTCCGAGCGCGGATTTCTCGAGCCCGCCGCGAAGCTTCGCACCGCGGACGTGGTGCGCGCGATAGAGCGACAAACCTCGGTCGAGGTCGTGGTCGCGGTGCGCCGGCGGGCGTCGTACTACGTCGTCGTGAGCCTCGCGTTCGGCGCGGCGTGCGCGCTCGTGGGTTTCCTCGTCATGTGGTTCGGGGAGACGGTGTACGACGTGCGGACGATTCCGCTCGATGTCGCGCTCGCCTTCGTGCTCGGCATGGCACTCGTGGCGAGCGTACCGGCGTTGCGGCGGATGCTCACACCCCGCGCGGTGCGGCGCCAGCGTGCCGAGCGCGCGGCAAAGGCAGCGTTCGACGCGCTGGGAATCGAGCAGACGAGTGGTCGCAGCGGTCTCTTGGTGTACGTCGCTCTCTTCGAGCGGACGGCGGTTCTGGTGCCGGATCGCGGGATCCCGCAAGCGCTGGTCGTCGGACCGCTCGCGGCGATCCGGGAGCTTGTGGCGGTGGCCGTCGAGCGCAGCGATTTCGAGGGCTTTTTGGCCGCGCTCGGTCGCCTGGGACCGGCATGCAGCACGGCGCTGCCGCGACAAGCCAACGACGAGAACGAGCTGTGCGACGACGTGGCGTGATGCTTTGGCTCGCCCGAGCGTGGTCGCGCAGGAACCGGGCGCGCGTCGTGGGCCTCTTCGTGCTCGTCGGGGGCGTCCTCGTCGCGGGCATCGTGCTCGCGCGGCCGGGCGGCGGGGAGGCGTATCACGGCGGGAGTAGCCGGAGCTCTTCGAGCTCGAGCCGGAGCTCTTCGAGCTCGAGCCACAGCTACTCGTCGAGCGGCTCGAGCAGAAGCGGCGGCGGAAGCGGGGGCGGCGACGTCGATTTGGGGCTGATCATCGAGCTCGCGGCGTTCCTCATCCGCAACCCGGCGCTCGGGATCCTGTGCGCGGGGGGGCTCGGAGTTTTTTTCTATTTGCAGGGGCGGTCAGCACGCGGGCTCAAGGATTGGTCCACGGGCATGCCCGAGCGTGTGGAAGCGCGCTCGCGGACCGCCGATCTGCGCTCCGAGCTCACGGTGTTGCGCGGCGACGACCCCGGCTTCTCGGTGATTTTGTTCGAGGATTTCGTGTACGCGCTGTACGCGGAGGTGCAGGTGAGCCGCGCGCGGGGCGGCATCGGCCGGCTCGCCGCATTCTTGAGCCCGCAGGTGGCACAGCTCCTCTATGACCCGGCGCTCGAACGCGTGGACGGCGTCATCATCGGCTCGCTCCGCTACCTGGCGGTCGACCTCGGCAGGGAGCGGGTCACGGCGACGCTTGAGCTCGAGGCCAACCTCAGCGAGGTCCGGCAAGGGCAGGGGCAGCGCTACTACGTCGTCGATCGCGTGACGCTCGGACGCGCGCGCTCGGCGCGTTCGCGTCCGCCCAAGCGTGTTCGCAAGCTCGACTGTCCGAACTGCGGCGCGCCCCTCGAAGGGATGCGCGGCACGACGTGCGCCTATTGCCAGACGGAGGTCGGCGGCGGACGGCTGGATTGGGTGGTCGACACCATCGAGCGCGTCACGACGGAGATGCGGCCGCCACTCGTCACGACCGAGGTGCCCGAGAGCGGCAACCAGCTGCCCACCCTGGTGACGCCCGGCGCGGACCAGCGCATGGCCGAGCTCTTGCAGCGCGATCCCGCGAACGATCCCGCCGCGCTGTGGCAGCGCATCGGGCTGATTTTCTCGGAGCTTCAAGTCGGTTGGTCGAATCGGGATCTCTCGCGGATTCGGCCGTTCGTGACGGACAATTTGTTCCAATACTTCGCCTATTGGGTCGACGTGTACTTCGCGTCGCAGGCGCGCAACGTCACCGAAAACGCTCGCATCCTGACGATCGAGCTCGCCGACGTGCTCTCCGACGCCACCTACGATGCCGTGACCGTACGCCTGTTCGCGACGAGCCTCGACTACACCCTTGCCGACGACGGACGCCTCTTGCGCGGCAGCCGCACGAAGGAGCGCCCGTACAGCGAGTACTGGACGCTCATTCGCGGTAACGCCGCGCGCGGCCGCCCGCGCACCGATCCGTCGTGCCCTTCCTGCGGTGCCCCGCTCAAGATCGGGATGGCGGGGAACTGCGAGTACTGTCAGGCGCGCGTCGTGAGCGGGGACTTCGACTGGGTGCTCTCACGCATCGAGCAGGACGAAGCGTACGGCGCGTGACGGCGCGGGGGCGGCGCGTGGACGGCGGCGTCGAGGCGAAATACCGCGAGGGAGCCTCGGGGCCGGCGGTCTTGCGGCGCCGTCGAGACGGTGCTCCCCTCGAGACATGAAGCCTACGCCGCCGGGGTGGCCGCGAAGCTCGTCGGCGATTTGCTACGAGCGGGCGTCCGAAGCGATTGACTGGCTCTGCCGCGCCTTCGGGTTCGAGGTGAGACTCAAGGTGCCGGGGGAGAACGGCACCGTCGTGCACTCCGAGCTCACGTTCGGCGAAGCCATTTTCATGGTGTCGGATCTCAAGCCCGACAAGTTTCCGATGCGCAAGGCGCCGAGCCAGGTGGGCGGCGTGAACACGCAGGGCATCTTCGTCTACGTCGATGATGTGGAGGCACACTGCGCGCGCGCTCGGACCGCCGGCGCGAAGGTTGTGGTCGAGCCGACGACGACCGACTACGGCGAGGAGTATTGGTCGGATCGCGGCTACGAGTGCGTCGACCTCGGCGGGCACCACTGGTGGTTCGCCGAGCGCCTGCGCACGTCGCCGAAGCAGCAGTAGTGGGTCCTCCCCGGCCCCGATCGATCGAAGCGGTCTGCGGTGGAGGTCAGCGCGCCGTGACGTAGAAGAAGTCGCGGCTCGAAGCGCGGCCGACGTACTCGTCCGGTCCGTAAAGCAGGCCTTTCACGGCACCGACCGCGGTGAGCGCGCCCGTCGAAGGATCGGGCTCGTACACGAGAAAGCGCGGGAACGAGAAGTTCACGTCGAGCTGCGCGACCGTGACGGCACCCGCCTGCTGCATGCCGAGCGCCATGGCGCGCGCGGTCGTCGAATTGCTGATGCCGACGAAGAGCATCTTGCCGTCCGCGGAGAGGCCCACCGCCGAGCGGCGGATCACGGTCTTGCCGTCGATGGTCGCGCCCCAATTCTTCGTGTCGGGGGAACGCAGGCCCGGGTGGAGCTCGCCGTTTTCGACCATGCAACCCGGCGTCTGGCGCCACCACGCGAAGCTCCGACTCGGCGCGTTCAGCTTGCTGAAGGTGCCGATCGTGATGCTGCCGTCCGCGCTGCCCGCAAAGGTGCAGGAGTACGACTTCGGGCGCAGAAGCTCCGTGCCGTCGACCATCATGCC
The DNA here is from genome assembly GCA_036274215.1 of Polyangiaceae bacterium. Classification (GTDB taxonomy): domain Bacteria; phylum Myxococcota_A; class Polyangia; order Polyangiales; family Polyangiaceae; genus PMG-095. Next base: position 13,112 of record DASUGE010000282.1, read on the forward strand.
GAACTCGCCGTGCTCGGCCTTGAAGCCGCCGTTGAACGCGGCGACGAGGCGCCCGCGGTCCGCCTCGGGAACCATGCCGGGGCGCTCGACGCCGGGGAGCGCACGGTCGCTCTTCGGCTCGACGCTGCCGGCGGCGGCGTGCACCGAGAGCTTCGAGAGATCGAGCGCGAACACGAAGAGCTCGGAATACGCGCGCTCGCGGTCGGGGTGCAGCATCGTGCGGTAGATGGGCGCGTCGCCGAAGCGTGTGGGCATCGCGCGAAACACGCCGTCCTCGAGGGCGGCGACGGCGGGATAAAGCGGCGCGACGTTGCTCGGCGCGAGCGCGCGGGTGAGCGGCGTTTCTTCCGGTTTTGCCGGCAAGAGCAGCGCCGCCGGCGTGGCGTCGTCGAGCGAGCGAGCCTTGCCGTCGTGCGTGACCCGCTCGACGCGATCCTCGACGCTTGCGACTGCTTCCTCGAGTGCGGTCACTCGTTCGCCACCGAGCACCGCGCGCAGGCTGTCGGCCACGAGCGGGCCGAACCACGGCACCGTGCGCATCGCCGTCCATGCGCCGAGCGCGAGCGTGGCCCCGACGACGAGCGTCGCCACGACGAAGCGCGAGCGCTTGCGCTCGGGAGCGGTGCTGCGGGCCCAGCCCGAAGCGGGCGGTGACGAAGCAGCGCGTAAGCCGAAGGGGGTGAAGCCGGAGCGGAGCGAGGTGAAGGACATGGACGCTCAGGGCTTCTGCAGCCGGCATGCCACGCCGCGGACGGCGGTACGGCGCCACCAAGGCTCGGCGCTGCCACCCTCCGAGTGTGCGAATTCATTGCTTTTTCCGTCGTGGCGCCGCGTCGGCCGGGCGGACGACGAGTGTTACGCCGCACTCCGCCTGTGGCGTCACGCACGCAGGCCCGTCCGGTGCCGGACACGCGTTCGGGTGCCGGACCTATTCGGACGCAAGGGGGTCAACACGACTGAAGGAGATTTTCATTCGGCTCCTGGTTGCCGCTGAGCTCGCCGGGCGGCACAAAAACTTCCGGCGCGTGGTGGGCATGTCGTGCGCCCGAGCGCTAACGACGGGGCCACGGATCGCATCGCGAGACGCGACGCTACGCTGGCCTGACGCCCTCCCGCGCGGGTACTGAAGACACGGATGATGATGCGAAGCGCGTTTGGTTTGCTTGGCACGGGCTCCATGGCGGTCCTGCTCGCCGTGGCTTGCGGTGGCAGTGACGACACGACTGGCGCGACCGGCGGCTCGTCGGGGGCGGGTACGATGGGTGGCGGAGCCGGGAAGGGCTCGGTCGGTAGCGGGGGCACGACGGGTGGCTCCGCGGGAAGCGCGGTGAGCGCTGGTGGCAGCTCCGGGACCGGAAACGGAGGCGCAGGCGGAGCCACGGCCGGCACCGGTGCTGGCACCGCGCCCGGCGGTAGCGCGGGGCGCGCGAACGGCGGCGCTCCTGCGGCCGGCTCGGCGGGGATGCCCGCGATGGGGGGCAGCGCGACGGGCGGCGCCGGTTCGGCGGGCATGCCGGCGGGCGGGACGGCGGGCGGCGCGGGCGCAGCAACGACCGGCAGCTTCACCATCGACGTGAAGCTCGCGAGCGACATGAAGATGACGGCACCGACGACGGTCGGCATCGTGACGTGGTCGCTCGACAAGACCGGCCTCACTGCGGCGCACATCGACTTCGGTCTCGACACCACCTACGGCATGACGGCGCCCGTCGACCTGATGGCCCCGATGTACAAAACGCTGTTACTCGGGATGAAGCCGATGAAGACGTATCACTTCCGCATCGTCGCGACGGACGGCGCGGGGATGTACACGAGCGACGACAAGACGGTGATGACCGGCGCGAAGACCTCGATGGTGAGCTTCGCGAGCTTCAACGTCAAAGACGCCGCGAAGGTCGACAAGGGCTTTTTCATCGGCTCGTTTTGGCAGGGAAGCGGCTCCACAGTGCCCTTCATCGTCGACACGGACGGCGACGTCGTCTGGTGGTACGCGAAGGCTTCGGGGGAATCGACGGACGGCGTCTCGCGGGCGCGCATGTCGGCCGACAGCAAGAACGTGTGGCTCGTCAACGAGGGGCTGAGCGGCGCGCCCCTGCGCCGCGTGAGCATCGATACGCTCGACGTGCAGACGTATACGGCGACGAAAGCGTCGCACGACATCTGCGCCGTGACGGGCGACACGATGGCGTACCTCGACTACAGCGAGAGTGACTGCAACAGCATCTTCGAGATCACGCCGAGCACCACCGACAAGGGCAAGGAGGTGTTCGAGTCATCCGGCGTGACCGGTAACCCCGGCTCGCTCAACAGCTGTCACGGCAACGCCGTTCGGTACTCGAAGAAGGAGGACTACTACACGTACTCCGACTGGCAGAACGACATCGCCGTGGTCGATCGGTCGGGGATGCTCAAATGGAAGCTCTCCGACAAGGCGGGCGGCAAGACGGCGTGGGGCGGCAAGCAGCACGGCCACCAGCTCCTCGACGACAGCATCATCATCTTTGCCAACGACGCCGGCGGCGCGAACAAGTCGCAAGCCATCGAGTACGGGCTCGACGGCAGCCTCATCAAGAAGTTCGCGAGCAACGGCTCGGCGACGAATTTCGGCGACGTGCAGCGCCTGGCGAACGGCAACACCGTCATCACCTACTCGACCTCGTCGACGCTTCAGGAAGTCGATGCGAATGACGCCGTCGTGCTCGAGGTGAAGGGGAGCGGCTCCTTCGGGTACGTCGAATTCCGGGAGAGCCTGTACGGCCTGCCGGACGACATCCAGCAGTGAGCGAGCGACTCCTCCCAGCTCGCGCCTAGCCGCGATCGGGACATTCTGTGCCGATCGACGGCGGCGCGTTGGGTTCGGGCGCGAAGCCATGGCGCGACCGCCGCGTTCTTCCTACGATCTTGCCCGATGCGCTACCTGACGCTGGTCGCCGACTACGACGGCACATTGGCGGATCACGATCGCATCTCCCCCGAGACGGCGCTCGCGCTCGAGCGGCTGAGGGCGTCCGGACGGCGCGCGATCATGATCACCGGGCGGCGGCTCGACGATCTGTTGGCCGCCTGCGCCTATCCGAAGCTCTTCGACCTGATCGTGGCCGAGAACGGCGCCGTCGTTTACGACCCGGGCACCCACACCGAAACCGTCCTCGCGAACCCTCCGGCCAAGGCCCTGCTGAAAGCACTGCGAGCCCGCTCGGTGGAGCCGCTCGAGGTCGGCGAGGTGATCGTCGCGACGAACGAGTCCCAGCGCGCGGCCGTGCAGGACGTCGTCTGGCAGCTCGGGCTGGAAGCGCAGGTGATCGGCAATCGCAGCGCGGTCATGCTCCTGCCGGCCGGGATCAACAAGGCCAGCGGGTTGAACCAC
>DASUGE010000283.1:0-18913 GCA_036274215.1 Polyangiaceae bacterium
CCTGTCGCAACATCTTCAAGGGGACGATCGCGGTGGGCGGCCACTGCACCAAAGATGGCGAGTGCATCCAGAGCGACGACGCCTACGTGGAATGCGACGCCGGCGTGTGCACGAGCATGCCGAACGGCTTCGTCGTTCTCGGCAACGTCCACGCGAAGCTCGGCGAAGCCTGCGGAGCGAGTTGTTCTCGCGACGGAAACGGCCCGGGCTGCCTCTACGTCGGAACCCCCGCCAGCAACAAAGGCTGCTGGGAAGAAGACGGCCTCTTCTGCAACGCCGCGGGAGTGTGTGCGCCCGTGCCGAAGCTCGGCGAGGCATGCCCCAACCAAGCCTGCGCGACGGACACCTACTGTAGCGGCGGCGTCTGCGTCGCGTCGATCGCGAGCGGTCCGTGTCCGAGTTACGACGGGTGCCTGCACACCTCGTACTGCGACTCCGACACGCAGCTGTGTGTTCCGCTCAAAGCGAACGGCGCCGCGTGCAACTACGATTCCGAGTGCGTCTCCGAAAACTGTGAAGGCGACGTCTGCCGCCAGTGGTCCGTCGCAAACGCCAGCACCTGCGCGGGCCTGCTCGACGATTGAGCTCGAGTAGCGCGCTTACAAACGCGCTGCGCGGTCGAGCTTCGCGATCGCGTCTGTCAGCTTGCTGTCGTTGCGCAGGCACGGCTGGCAGTGGACGAGGTCGTCGGGCTTGCAGGAGGTTTGACCTTCGAGCTCGTGCAGGTAGTCGAGGACGTACTTGCCGCCGACGCTCGCGCCGAAATCGAGGAGCGCGTGCTTGTCCTCGCAGCTCTTCGCGTTGCGGAGCTTGGCGGCCGCATAGACGGACAGGGCTGCGACTTTCTCGAAGTCTTTGCTGGCCGTGTAGCTCTGCGCGCGCGCGCGGATGGGCTCGCGTACGGTGCGATCCACGGAGAGCTCGTACAGGAGGGCGGCGCCCGCCTCGCCCATGGGCCCGGTGAGCAGCGCGTAGGCATCGCTTGCGGCCTTGCGGTCGCCGGAGCTGGCTGCCGAGAGGAGGACGCGCTTGAGCCGGGCATCGTCCTTGAGCTCGGGTTGCCGCGCGATGATCCGGGCGACGACGGAGGGGACGTCCGTGTCGCGATTCTCCGCGAGGAGCGAGTCAGCGAGCTCGAGGAGCACCGAAGCTTCGTCGGCGGCCTTGACCGGCGCTTTGGCGGGTTCGATTGGGGCTGCCGCCGGGGCCGACAGCGCAGGCGCTTCCGTGGTTTCCGCCGGAGTTGCAACGCCCCCGGCGCTCGTCACCTCGGGGGTACGGAGCGCCCGGTAGACGGCCCCTCCCGTCGCGGCGAAGAGCCCGAAGAAGGTGAGGCCCACGGCGGCGCTGACGACAAAGACCTTGGCGCCCGGGTACTCGTGGAGTCGGTCCCGGATCGAGAGCGGCAGGTGGCGTCGCACGCTCTCTCCCGCGCTGCTCATCCAATTGGGGGCGCTTGCCCAGGAGCCCGGGCTTGATGCATTGCGCAATGCGGCACTCTGCGCGCGCAGGAACGTGCCCGTGCGCGGTGGTGGCGGGATGGTTGAAGCGAGCGAGCGCGGCGACTGGACGCGCGTCGGCTCGTCGCCGGCAGCGTCGGGTTCGTCGAACGAAGGAAGCGGCGCGTCGAGGGCCGCATTGGCGCTCGCGTCTCGCAGTCGCGGTGGCGTCGAGGGGGGTGGCACCATGACCATTGTCTCCTCAATGCCCGGCGGCAGGCAGTTTGTATCAAAGCTTGCATTGGAGTCGTCCCCGGAGGGGCTGAACTTTGCGCAACCGACGATCTTTTCAGCTGAATCGTAGGTAGGTCGTGCACGCGACGCTCCGCTCGGGTCCGGCACGAATCTTGACGACCCCACCCCGGCTACCCCACACCCATAGGCATGCTCTCCCCCGTTCACGAGTACACGGTTCTCATCATCGAGCGGCACCTCGATACGTTCGGCCACGTCAACAACGCGACGTACCTCGACCTCTTCGAAGCGGCGCGCTGGGAATGGATCACGTCGAACGGGTTCGGGCTCGAGCGCATTCGCGAGCTTCGCAAAGGGCCGGTCGTGCTGGAGGTCAACCTGCGCTTCAAGCGCGAGATCAAGAATCGCCAGCGCATCGTGATCCGAACCTGGGTGGAGAGCTACGAGGGCAAAGTCGTTACCGTGCTCCAGGAGATGCGCGACGAAGCGGGCGAGCTCTATTGCGAGGCGCGTTTTCTGTGCGCGTATTTCGACCTCGAGGCGCGCCGCCTGCTCCCGCCGTCGCCGGAGTGGCTCAAAGCCGTCGGCATGTCGGGGTGATTCGGCTATAGCGTAGGCGTCGCGTGGGTATCGCTCTCGTCACAGGTGCTTCGGCTGGGATTGGCAAGGAGCTTGCGCGCTGCTTTGCGGCGGATGGACACGCCGTCGTCCTCGTCGCTCGTCGCTTGCCGCTCCTCGAGACGCTGGCCGGCGAGCTTCGCGCGCGCTCGGGACGAGACGCGTGGCCGATCGCCTGCGACCTGGCGGCGCCGGGGGGCGTGGATACGCTGCTTGCGGAGCTTGCGCGGCGCGGGCTCGAGATCGATTTCTTGGTGAACAATGCCGGGTTCGGCACGACGGGGGCGTTCGTCGACTCGCCCGCGGAGCGCGAGCTCGCCATGGCCGAGCTCAACGTCATGGCCGTCGCCCGCCTCACGCGCGCGCTGTTGCCCGGCATGCTCGCCCGCCGGCGCGGGCGCATCTTGAACATCGGCTCGACCGCGGGCTTTCAGCCGGGTCCTTACATGGCGACCTATTACGCATCGAAGGCGTTCGTGAATCACTTCAGCGAGGCGCTCGCCGAAGAGGCGCGCGGGACGGGGGTCACCGTCACGCTGAGCTGCCCGGGCCCGACACACACCGAGTTCGCCGAGGTCTCCGGCGTCGGCAAGGCGAACCTGTTCCGCTTGCCCGTCGCGACAGCCGAGCGCGTCGCGCGCGAAGCGTACCGAGCGTGCTTCGCCGGTCGCGTCCTCGTGGTGCACGGCTTCCTCAATCGCGTGGGCGTGCTGCTCGTGCGCTTCGGTCCGCGTAGCCTCGTCCGCCGCATCATTGCATTTCTCAACCGTCCGCCCGCGCTCGGTGCAAAACCATGATGCGGGCGAGCTACATCGCCGGAATCGCGAACGCGCAGCGCGTGGCGCGCGAGGCGATTCTCTCCGTTGCCGAGACGGTGCGACCGGGGGACACGGAGCGCGCGGTGTGCGCGCGGATCGCGACGGAGCTCGCGCGTGCCAACGTGCAGCACTGGCTGCACACGCCGTACGCGTGGTGGGGGGAGCGGACGCGCTTCGATTGGCCGGGACGCTGGGAGACCGCGGCGCTGCCGAGTGAGCGCGTGCTCGAGCCCGGCGAGGCGTTCATTCTCGATGTCGCGCCGATCGTCGGCGGGTTTCCGGCGGACTTCGCGTACTCGGGCTTCGCGGGCGAGCCTGCCGTGGATGGTGCGATCGCGCACCGTGCCCTCCTTGCCGAGCTCTCGCGCGTGAAGGACGCGCTCGTGACCTGGGCCACGCCGGAGGCGAGCAACGACGAGCTTTGCGCGCGCGTCGAGCGCTCGATCGGGGACGCGGGCCTCGACGTGATTCACACGCGCTACCCCGCGAACGTGCTCGGTCACACGCTCGAGGGCTTTCCGAATTTCAGCTCGTCGGCTCCACGCATCGGCACTGGGTTTCAGCTGCCGCTGCTCCTCACGTACGCGAAGGGCATCGTGCTGCACCATCTTGCGGGGGCTCCGTACCCGTTCCTGCGCGCCAAGGGCCCGGGACGTCCGCTCGGGCTCTATGCCGTGGAGCCGCACCTGGGTCGTGGCGCGCTCGGCGCGAAGTTCGAATCCGTGCTGCTCATCGACGGGACGGAGACGCGCTGGCTCGATCCGGCGCTCTTCGGCGAGGTGGTCGGATGAGCGAGCTCGTGCGAGCGCGCCGCAAACGGAGCCCGTTCGGCGAGGACCTTTTCATCGTCTGGAGCGGAGTCGTGGGGTTCTTGCTCCAGTGCTGGCGATCGTGGATAAGCTTGGGCCGGCCTCGTGACGACTCCTAACGGCACCGCGCCGTCGCGCCCCTCGCCCCTCGCGCCGTTACCTGGCGCGCGCTTCATTCTGGGCGTGCTGATTTTCGGCTCGGTCGCCTACACGGCGTACTGGGTCGTGTGGTTCGGCATCGACCGCGAGCTCCTCGCGTCGGCGCACACGGAGTCGTACTACGCGTTCGAGAATGCGTTTCCGCTCGCCGATGCCTGGACGGTCCTCGCGGGGATCGCTGCCGCCGTCACGCTCGTCAAGCGGCGGGCGAGCACCCTGATCTGGTCGACGGCGGCGGGCTCGACCAGTATCTTTCTCGGCCTGGTGGACGTACTGTTCGATCTCGAGAACGGCATCTATCGCTCGCCCGATACCGGCGCCGTTGCGGTCGAGATCGTGATCAACGTGCTTACGATCGCGCTCGGGGTCGTCGTCGTGGCTTGGGCTTGGTCGCAGCGGCGTGCGCTCATGTCGCTCCGCTGAGCGGAATACCTAGCGTCAGCTGCGCGTCAAACGCCCAGCACGGCCTTGAGGCGCGCTTCGCCCGAGCGACTGACGGGGACGGTGCGCCCGTCGTGGAGCACCGCCATCTTGCTGCCGTGGCCCCACGGCTCGAGGCGCGCGACGCGGCGCACGTTGAGCACGTAGGAGCGATGAACGCGCACGAAATGCTGCGGATCGAGGCTGATTTCGAGGCTCTGCAGCGTCTGCTGCGTGAGCGACGAGCGCCCGCCGTGGAACACCTCGACGTAATCGTCCTGACCCTGGACGTAGTCGACCGTGTCGAGGGGGATGATGACGATCTCGGCGCCGTCGCGGATGACGAGCCGCTCGAGGTGGCCGCGCGGCCCACGCGCCGCTTGCGCGAGCTCGGGTGCCGCCACGGTGCGCGCCGCGCCCAAGCGCCGCTCCGCTCGTTCGAGTGCCTGAGCGAAGCGCTCCGCGGAGAACGGCTTCAGGAGGTAGTCGACGGCGTGCACCTCGAACGCACGGATGGCGTACTCGTCGAACGCCGTCGTGAAGACGACGGCCGTCTCGGGCGGGAGCAGCCCGAGCACCTCGAAACCGTCGAGCTTCGGCATCTGCACGTCGAGCAGGATGAGCTCGGGCGCGTGCTCCTGCGCGAGCTTGACGGCTTCGAGCCCGTTCTTCGCTTCGGCGACGGACTGCCACGAGGGGTGCGCGCCGAGGTACTCGTAGAGGAGGCGTCGCGCCGGCTCTTCGTCGTCGGCGATCAGCACGCGGCGGGGCGGCTTCGCTTCGCTCATGCGGGCTCCGGACCGCTGGTCCGCGCGGGCAGGTTCAACACCACCTCGAACTTTTGGCCGGTGCTCTCGATGCGCAAGAGGGCGTCGCTACCGTATTCGGCGGACAGCCGAGCGCGGACGTTGGCGAGCCCGACGCCGCCCTCCCGGCGCCGCGGCGCTGGATCGACGCCGTTTTCGAGCTCGATGCTCAGCCGATCGCCGCGTCGCGTCGCACGGACCCGGAGCGGCGAGGGCTCGTCGACGCGGGCGATGCCGTGCGTCATCGCGTTCTCGACGAGCGGCTGCAAAAGGAGCGAAGGGACGAGGCACGGCGCGGCGGCCTCGTCGAGCGTCACGTCCACGCGCAGCCGCTCGCCGAGCCTTAGCGCTTCGACCTTCAGGTAGCGCTCACACAGCGCCCATTCGTCGGCGAGAGGCACGAGCGCCCGCTCCTGAGCGCGCAGCGTTCCCCGCAGGTACTCCGCGAGCAACAGGCACGCCTCACGCGCCTTCGCGGCGTCGTAGCCGATGAGGGCGCTCACCGTATTGAGGCTGTTGAAGAGGAAGTGCGGGTGCACTTGCGCGCGCAGGGCGGCGAGCTCGGCGCGCTGGGCCTGGAGCGCCATGGCGCCCTCGCGCTCCAGGGCGTCGCGTCGCTGCTCGAGCTCGGTGAGGACGTAGTGGAACGAGGCCACCAACAAATAGAAGAGCGCGCCCACGCCCAGGAGCGCTACGGCCGCGCGATCGACCTCGCCCGGTAACTCGTGCCACGCCGGGACGAGCGCGACGACCTCGACGAACGCTTTCGTCGCGACGAGAAAGGCGAGGCTCCAGGCGGCAGCGGCCGCGAGATGAATGCCCGCCACGCGAAAGAGCTGGCTCGCAAGCAGCGGCAGCGCGCGGCAGAGGTAGAAGGTGGGAAGCGTCGCGAGCGCAAAGGCGAGCGTGGAAGCGACGGCGAGCAGTCCTGCGCCGAGCGGGTGCTCCGAGCGGACGAGCAGCCAGGGAACGACCGCAAGGCCTACCCAGAATGCGAGGTAGGCCGAGAGCGAGCGGCGTTCGACGAGGAGCGGATGCACGCTGCCTGACCTCTACCCGCGAGCGCTCAGTTGCGGACGGTCACGCCCCCGAGCGTGACGTTGCCGACCACACGTAGGCGGGGCGACCCGCTCGCCCCCTGCGTCGAGCGGGTCACGTCGTCGGCCCCGCCGAGAAAGGGTGTCACCTCCATCAGCACTTGCCACGTGTCGGGAACGCGAATGTCGACCCCGCCCATCACGACGCGCAGATCGAGCAGCGCGCCCTCGGGATCGAGGCGAGCGTTGCGGAGGTCGAGCTCGACGCCACCCGCGGTGACGCCGAGCTCTCCGCCCTTCCAAGCTTGCGATTCGATCCGAAGCTGCGCTCCCGAGAAGGTGATCTGCTTGCTGATGTGGGTCTCGTCGCTCGTCTGCGCTCCGTACGCGCGCGGTTGGCCCGTGCGGTGCATGCCGTAGTGACGTGCGCCGGTGCCGCCACCGCCGCTTCCGTCCGGTGGAGTCCAGGCTGGACCGCCGTGGCCATGGCGCCGCCCGCCTTTGAGCATGAACGCCAACCCGAGCAGCACGAGCAGGAGCGGCCAGAGTCGGGCGGCCTGAAATGCGATGAAGCCCAGGTTTCCGGCCAGCAAGAGCCCGCCCATCGCGATGAATGCCAGCGAGAACAGCGTTCCGACCACGCCGCGCCGCCGGGCCAGGCCCGAGATCCCCGCGAGCACGACGAAGAGCGGCCAGAAATCGATCAGCCGTACGTGCGCCGGCAGGTAGCCGTACTCGCGGGCGAGCAGTCCGCCGCCCACGGAGACCAAAATCAGCCCCGGAAAGAGTCCCGGAGCGCGGTGTCCCGTTCTCATGGCAACGCCTCCTATCGTACGCGCAGGCCGCCGGCTACGACCATGCCCTTGAGCGTCAGTCGGGGGCCGCCGAGGGTTCTGCGATCCGGGACGCGACTGCCGTTCACGCCGCCCCACACCGAGTCGACGTTGCAGACCACGTCCCAGCTCGGCGGCACCAAGATGTCGATGCCGCTCAGCGCCGATTGCACGTTGATCGTGGCCCCCTCCGGGCTCAGCGTCGCATCCCGCAGGTCGAGCATGACGCCCGACATCACCGCAGTGAGGTGCCCACCGCGGAACTGCTGGGATTGAACGGCGAGCTTGAGCCCGGACAGCGTTGCTCCGCGCTCGAACGAGTCCTCGTCCGTCGTGAGGGGAGGCTTTGCTTGCCACTCGTCGTCGTTGTCGTCGTCCTCGAACATCTCGCGGGCGAATGCCTCGTTGGCAAACCGCCGCTGCTCCTCGTTCGGTCCCGACTCGTCGCCCGGCCCCGCGCTGCTCGTTCGTGACGCGTCGTGCTCTCGTGTTTCCATTGAGGTTTCCTCCCGAAGCGCATTGAGCTGTCTTCGTGAGTCGAACCTAGGGTGTGGCTGCCCCTCGGGCCCGAGGTGATCGGTGAACGCCCGGGGGCTACCGGTGAGCGACGGCGGGCTCCCGGTGAGCGGGGTGGCGCTAAGGCGCCGAGTGGTCGAATAACGCTTGCCAGCGCTCTTTCACCTCGCGCGGCGGGGAGAGCAACTCAGCCTCGAGGTGGTAGTGCGAGCCAGTGTGCACGCACGCGAGCACGTTGAACCATGCCTCGAGCCGCGCGGAGCCCGTACCGACGGCGAGCCGCACCACCGAGCCATCCTGGAAGGGCAGGGAGCTCTGGGCCTCGAGCCCCGTCGCCGTGAGGGTGAGCGGCTTGAGCTTGGCGGGCGTCTTCTTGCAGTCCGTGATGGCGAGCTGGCAGACCCGGCGCTCCCCCTTGAGGATCGGGATGGCGGAAGCCACCAGGGAGGGCGCGGGTCGACCGGGCGGCGGCGGCGGCACGGCCGCGAGCGCATCGAGCACCTGCGGCAAGCTCTGCACGAGCTCGTCGACCGCGCGCGCTTCGGCCGGCGAGCTCGCCTCGGGCCGGTAGCTGCTCTCGAGATCGCCCGCGATGCGCTCGGCTTCGAGCACGAGCGCGCCCATCGGCGTGGACTCCGCGCCCGGCCGAAGCGGAGCGAGGATCTCGCCCGGCAGCTGCCAGCGCTCCGCGACCGCCAACGCGAGCGGCTGGCGCCGGCCTTCCGCCACGGCGAGCCACTGCAGCAGCATGAGCGGCGGCACGTTCTTCTCTCGGAGGACGAGCGCCTCGAGGGCGGCCACGGCCACGGAGCGACCCAAGCCGTGAATCAGTCCGACGAGGAACGCCTCGTTCGCGTCGAGCCCGCGCAGCGGCGCGAGCTTCTGACACGCGAGCGCCGCCGTGACCGAGCGGCGCCACACGCGATACTTCACGTCGAAGAGCACGCCCGGGTGCATGGCGCTCCCGCCGACCCCCGCGGCGAGCGCCAGCGCCGACACCACGCGCGCGCCGAGGCGATTGACCGCGCGCGGCAAGGTCGTGATCTCCTCCGACGCGCGGTAGAGCGCCGTGTTGGCGAGACCGAGAATGCGCGCGGCGAGCGCCGGATCGGCCGCGATCGTGTCCGCGATCTCGCCGACGCCGTAGTTCTCGCGCGCGAAGATGCGCTGCAGCTTCAGCGCCACCGCGGGATAGGGCGGTACCTGAAAGTCCCCCCGGGCGACCTGCTCGTCGAGCCGTTTTCCGAGGTCGTCCGGGGACACGCGAAGAAGCTTACGCCACCTGCGTGGTCAGCGTACGGGCTCGTTCGGAACGTCGTTGATGACGACGGGGGGCAGCTTGAAGGGGTCCCACGCGGGCGTCAGGTTGCTGAACTGGATCGCCATGCCGTTGCCGTCGTTCGTGGCCAGGCGATTTTGGTTCCAGATGTAGAGCGCCGGGAAGGTCTGGATCTCGCCCGTATTGTTGTCGACGACGATGCCCGCGAGCCAGAGTTGCGAGGAGTCGTTGAGCCCGTTGAAGCTCGAGAGGCTGTTCTTCGGCAGCGTGAACTGCTTGGAGTACTCGTCGCCGTACTTACGCGCCGAGGAGAAGATCAAGAAGTAGTACGTCTTTCCGTGTGCGCTGAACGCGTCGGGCGACCACTTCGGCCAGCTGTTGATGATGCCCTTCGACACGTCGTCGCCGCCGCAGGCGTTGGGGTCGTTCGCCGCGAGCGCGGTCGCCGTCCCACCCTCGGCCGGGATGACCATGATCTTGCCGAAACGGTTGTAGTACGGGCCGTCCGGCGACGCGGCGCCGGGCTTCGGGGCCTGCGTGAAAGCGATGAACTTGTCGTCGATCGAGTACGACGGGTAGTACTCGAGCAGGCCTGGATCGGACGCACCGGGCAGCCCCATGCCCGTGCCGCCGCTCTTGTTGTTGTAGGGCACGACCTTGACGTCCGCGGTCGTCGCCGTCCAGTCGGGGTGACCGTCGGGCGAGTAATCGGTCGCGACGTAGGCGATTTTGTCGCCCGCGTGATTGAACGACGGGTTCACGGCGCTCTGCATGTCGCCCGTCGCGATCAGGCCCCAGCCCGAGCCCTTGGCGGCCATGGCAGCGGCATTGCGATCGTCTACCGGCGGGCCGTACGCGTTCTCTTCGCTGTCCGGTACGGCGACGTTCACCGACGCGGTCGACTCCATGTTGAACCAGGCAAGCTGGTGGGTCCCGACCTTGTCCGGGTTGTTCGGGTCGACGTAGATGGGATCGGCGAACCAAACCTTGTCGCGGTTGACGCCCTTCTTCGTCTTGACGCCGTAGCTCGTGACGAGGGTCATGTCGCCGGGCACCCAGTGCTTGTCGATCATCGTTTGCGTGCCGAGCCAGGGCATCTTCAAGAGAGCGGCCGCGCCGGACGACACGAACGACGGGATCGCGCCTTCCGTCCCTTCGGCTACCGACGCGACGGCTTTCGCCCACGGCCAGTCGTCCGTGAACACGACGGCCGTGCCGTCCGGTGTCGAGGTGTGGCACCCGATGCAGCGCACTTCACCGTCCTTGAACCCGGCGAGCTTCGGCTCGTCGTAGAACCCGCGAAGGACCGCGCCGTTTTCGCCAACTTGGCCCGTCCAGTCCACATCCTGAAGCGTCAGCGCTTCGGCCACGCCCTCGTCGCCGACGGCAAAGCCGAGCAGCTTGCTCGAGTCGGGCGTCACCTGGCCGGAGTTCACGGTCCAGAACACCATGCTTCCGCTCGCGACGACCGGAGCGACGTTGAAGTCACCGGTCACGCCTTGCGGTTTGCCGGGCGACGCGGAGCTGATACCGCGGATGGTCACCGTGAAGGGCGCGCCGGCGCCGTTGTTCGCCGCACCGTTGCCGGCGGCCGTCACGCCGTCCGTGCCAGGCATGCCCTTGCCTGCCCAAATCTCCTTCGGCAAGTACCAGGTCGTGCTCTTCGTGTACGCGACGAGCTCGAACTTCTGCGCGGCGTTCTTGATCCGGATCTCGAACAGATCGAGGCCGGTCGCGTTGAACTTGAAGCGCGGGCGGAGCCAGTTCGCCGGAATGAGCGTGCCCAGGACGCTGCCGGCAGAGAGCTGCGGCTCGAGCACGCACAAGCTGCCGGCCGACATGTTGGAGGGGTCACCGAAGAGCGACGCCGCGTTGGCCGGGACCCCGTCTCCCATGATGGGAGCCTCGGGAAAATCCTCACAGGTACCGATTCCACAACCCGGATGGGTGATGGCCGGATTGGCCGGATCATCGTTCGGCACGACGCCGTCGTTCGTCGTCGGGTTGCCGATCGTGGCGGTGCCGCTCACGCCGATCGGGCCGCCGGTACCGCCATGCCCTGGGTTGATACTGCCACCCGCCCCATTTCCGCTCGTGTTGCCAGAGCCGTTGTCATGGTCGAGGTTGGCGCCGGTGGTGCCGCCGGAAGCCGAGCAGGCGCCGATGATCGAGATCCCGAGGCCGAGTACAGCCAAAGAGCGTCGCTTGAGGAGGTGCATGGGAAGTTCTGCAAAGTATGACACGGCTGGGCGGCCCGGGTCAGCCGCCAGACCTCCGGGCAAACCTCCGAGCGAAACCGCCTGGTTGAAAGGTTGTAGAACGCCTGAGCGGCGAGGGCGTCTCGTCTGCGGGAAATGACAACGTAGTTGGCGGAACCGGGTCGGTGCCGCGGGAAGGTCCGCCTCCGACGCTGGAGCCACGCGTGTGGGCGGCGCGCGCGGCGGCGGGTCGGGCTCGGGCGGCGGCGCCGCTCTCGCGGGGTCGCCGAACGCGGGTCGGTGAGAACGCTGGTGCGCCGTCCGTCTCCTACGCGACGAGCTTCGACACGTCGGAGTCTGCATTTTCGGAGCGCGGCGTCTGGTCATCACGAAGGGGACGGCGTCTGGGCATCACGGTGGGGACGATCGATGCGAGCTGCACGCACGAGGTCGAGATCCTCTTGCGCTGGTTCGACGCAGAGCACGTCGCGCGCGGCTACGAGTGTCTCGAGTAACGCCGCGCCGTCGACATCACGCCCGAGCGTGATGTGCGCTGCACGGACGGTGTGCGCTGCAAAAGCGCGACAACGTAGCAACTTGCTACGGCAAATTTGGTCTTGCGGAGTGCGCTGCCGGACACATGCTTCCGTTGTGTCTCGCTCACGACGGTCGGTGACGTTTGTTCCGCTCGCGGGATTCGTGCTCGCGACTTTCGAGAGCGCGGCCGGCCTCGCTGCGGAACCGGACGCTCGCGATCGCGCGCGCGCCGCGTATGCGTACGGCGACGGTGCGCCGCCCAACAGTCGTGCGAGGGCGGCGGACGCTTACGACGCGGGCGTCGACGCGTACGGCATCGGCAAGTACGCGCTCGCCGCACGGCATTTTCTCGACGCCGACACGCTCGTCCCGAGCGAGGACGCGCTCTACAACGCGTTCATGGCCGCCAAGGCCTCGCGGGACCCGGCGCTCGTCGAAGAGACGGCCCAGCGCGTCGTGGACCGCAAGGGTGTGAGTCCGTCGCTGCGCGGTGCCGCCCTGGTGGCCCTCGCCAGGCCGGAGCCCAGCATCGCGGCGGCGGCGCCTGCGCCTGCGCCGGAGGCCACGCCCGTCCGCGACAGCGCCGTGGCTCTGCACGCTCAACAATCGAAGCCGGCAGAGGACACGGCGGACGAGGGGGGTCCCGCGTGGGCGCGTCCCGTCTTCTACACTGGTGTGGGCGTAACGGCCGTGCTCGCAGGGCTCACGACGTTGTCGGGTCTCGACACGCTGCAGGCGAAGAACCAGTTGCCCGGCACCCAAGCCGACAACGACTCCGTGATGCACCGCGCGTATCGCACCGACGCGCTCCTCGTCGGCACCCTCGTCGCTGCGGGCGCGACCGCGTACGTCGGTCTGAGCCTGGTCGATTGGGGCCCCGCGAAGGTGCAAGTGGCGGCGAGCGTCGCTCCCGATCGGGCGACGCTCAGTCTCGAGCAGAGGTTTTGATGGCGGCCCCGGCGGTTTTGCAAACATCGCGTGAGCACGAGCTCGAAACGTTGTTCGAGCTCGGTCGCGGCGGCATGGGAACGGCGTACCTCGCGCGCGCGCTCGGCGCCGGCGGCTTCGAGCGGCTCGTCGTGATCAAACGGCTCGGGCTCGAGGTAAGCGGAATGGAGGGCGCGCTCGAGCGCTTCGTCGCCGAAGCCCGCGTTGCGGCGCGCCTGCATCACGTCAACATCGTCGGGACCCACCAAATCGACCGCGACGCGGTGGGCCCCTACATCGTCCTCGACTACATCGAGGGCGGCTCGCTCGACGAGCTGATCGAAGCAGCAGAGCTGCGCGGCGAACGCCTACCGGTTCCCGTCGTGCTCCGCATCGCGGAGGACGCGCTCGCCGGCTTGCAGGCGGTGCACGAGGCGACCGATCCGGTCGGCCGGCCCCTCCGGATCCTGCACCGCGACGTTTCGATCCAGAACGTCCTCGTCGGCGTGCGCGACGGCGTCGCGCGCTTGTCCGACTTCGGCGTGGCGAAGAGCGCGCTCAGCGTGACCCAGACGAACCCGGGGTCCGTCGTGGGCAAGGTGCTCTACCTTCCGCCCGAATACCTGCGCGGCGATCCCGTGGGCCCGACCTTCGACATCTACGCGCTCGGGATCACTCTGTGGATGTCCCTGACGGGCGTCGAGCCCTGGCCCGATCTCGACGACATGGAGCTTGCGCGCGCCATCGCGTTCGACGGTGTGCCGTCGCTCGAGGGTCTAGTGGATGTCGCGCCCGAGGTGCGCGCGCTGGTCGAGCGCGCCTGCGAGCGGGACCCGAACAAGCGCTTCCAGTCGGCGCGCGAAATGGCCATCGCGATCGAGCGGTGGGAACGTCAATGTGGTTGGGTAGCGACGCACGCGGAGGTAGCGGCCTGCGTCGAGCGCCTGCTCGGAGACAAGCTGCGCGCCAGGCGCGAAGAGGTAGCCCGCCACGTCGCGGCTCCGCCGGAGGCCCGCCGGCCCTCGCTCCATCGGCTGCCGCGTCCGCAGGCGGTGAAGACGCGCGCCGTCCCGAAGAGCCACACGGTGGAGCTGCGCGTTCCGCCCGCCGCGCTGCCGCCGTCGGATCTCGAAGAGGTGTTACCGGCGCGGCGTCCACGCTGGCGTGTTCCGCTGGCCATTGGCGCCGCCGTAGGGATCCTAACGCCCGCTGCATGGGCCTTCCTGCGCTACGGACCGGTTCGGCCGGTCGCAAGCCCCATCCCCGCCATCGTCGCGCCGATTGCGCCTGCGCTCCTGCCTTCGATCCCCTCGCCGCCGCTCCGGCCTGCGACGAGCTCGACCGCATCACTGACGAACGTAGCCTTGCCGGCGCCGACGACTGGCTCGCTTGCGAGCGTCACCCTGCAGCCGCACGGCGCGATGGCATTGGGTGAGCCCACGGCTACGGTCTCGGCTGAGCCAACGGTGACGGTGCTCGGCGAACCAGAGGACAGCGCGACCGAGGAGCCGAGCGACGGCAGCACCACAGCCGAGCCTCTGACCACGGCGTCGCCAGATCCTCTCGGGCTCAAACGCTTGGCGCCACCGGGTCCGATGCGCCTGCCTCGCGAGCCGGCGAGCGCTCCCGCGACAACCAGCACGCCGATTCGGGCGAGGAATCCGTACCGCTGACGGCGGTTGCGCCGGTCGTTCGGCCCGATTCCCGGAGTGTGTTGTGTTGCCCCGCTGCGGCAAATCGTGGCGCAGCGAGCTGGCTCATGAGCGCCATGGCGTCCGATACCGTTCACTCGAGCGGGTACGATCGCTGCATACAGGGGGCGCGTGAATGGGATGCGCGCGTCGCTGGTGTTCGCGTTGGCGGTCGCGCCAGCGAGTTGCTCGCTGTTGATGGGCGACCTGCCTGACCCGCTCGACGGAGTGGGCACGGGGCCTGCTGGTGATACGGGTCTCGCCGGTGCCGTGACGGCGGTCGACGGCGGCGGTGGCACCGTGTGGGGCGCCGCGGGCGCGCCGAGCGGGTCGACTGGCTCGAGTAGCTCGGCAACCGGGGGTCAGGTTTCACGGGGCGAGAGCGTCGGCGGTGCTGCGGGCGCAGGAGACGGCTGGGCTCCGGAGCCCGGCGACGACGGCGGGGCGCCCGGTCAGGTGGGGGAAGGGGACGGCGGCTCGGGGAGCGGGAGCTCGAGGGGCGGCAGCAACGGCAGCAACGGCAACAACGGCGGTGGTATGAGTCAAGGCGGGAGCGGCGCCGTGAGCGCGGCGGGCGGAAGCTTCGGCGGAGTGAGCGGGATCATGGGCGTGGCGGGCAACGGAGGCGGCGCAGGCAATGGCGGGGCAGTTGGCGGTAGCGCGGGAGGCGGAGGAGCTGGCGGGAGCTACGGCGCGAGTGGCGGGACAGACGGTGGCAGCGCCGGAAACGCCGGAAGTCAGGGAGGAGCCGGCGGCGCCAGCGCCGGGAGCGGCGGAAGTGACGCGGGAAGCGGCGGAACCAAGGGCGGCAAGGGCGGCGCCGGCACCGGGGGCAGCGCCAACTGCGACGCGGATGGCGACGGCGCGCTCGCGACGGGAACGTGCGGGGGCACGGATTGCGACGACGCGAACGCGGACGTGCACCCGGGTCAGCTCGCCTTCTTCACGAAGGCGACCAAGAGCGGCAGCTTCGATTACGACTGCAACGGCGAGAGTGAGCCGCAATACGCGAGCAGCCTCGATTGTACCGCCATCGCGGTCGACTGCGACGGCGAGGGCTTCGCTGACCCGCTTCCCGCCTGCGGGAAGTCGGGAAAATGGGCTCGCTGCGAGCAGACGGTGCCCCCGTTGCCCCTCTGCGAGAGGAGAGACGACGGCAAGCAGACGATGGCTTGCCGCTGAAGCTCAGCGGTGGAGCCAGAGCCTGAGCGTCGCGAGCAGCTGCTCTGTGTTGACGGGCTTCGCCAGGTAGTCGGACGCACCGGCGTCGAGGCACTTTTCGCGGTCGCCCTTCATGGCTTTGGCCGTCAGAGCGACGATCGGCAGGCGGCGAAACGCCGGGTTCGAGCGAATCAGCTCGATGGTCTGATAGCCGTCCATCTCCGGCATCATGATGTCCATCAGGACGAGCGCGACGTCGGGCGTCTTTTCTAGCCATGCCAAGGCTTCGTGGCCGGTCTGCGCCGTGATCACCTGCATGCCGTGCCGCTCGAGCACGCTGCCGAGCGCGAAGATGTTGCGCACGTCGTCGTCGACGACCAGGACGCGCTTGCCGCGCAAATCCTCGTCCGACTGATGCAGCCGCTCGAGCATGCGCTGCTTGTGGATGGGGAGGTCCGCGACCACGCGGTGGAGGAAGAGCGACGTCTCGTCGAGGAGCCGCTCCGGCGATTCGACGCCTTTGATCACGACCTGGCGTGCGAGATCCTTGAGCTGCCCCGCGTGCTCGGGGGTGAGCTCCTTGCCCGTGAACACGACCACGGGCAAGTCGGGCAGCGTCTCATCGTCGCGAATCCGCTGCAGGACGTCGAAGCCCGAGATGTCGGGGAGGCGCAGATCGAGCACGACGCAGTCGATGGGCTGGGTGCGGAGGATCTCGAGCGCGCCTTCGCCCGTGGAAGCGTTCACGATCTCGATGTCGTCGTGACCGAGGAGCTCACGAATGCTCATCTGCTCCGCTTCGTTGTCCTCCACGACGAGCAGGCGACGCGTGCGCGGGGTCGCGTACTCCTTGATGCGCTCGAGCGCCTCCTCGATCCCTTCGGTGGTGGCCGGTTTGGTGATGAAGGAGAACGCGCCGCGCGAGAGGGCGTCCTGCCGGTTCTCGTCGAGGGTGACCATCTGCACGGGGATGTGCCGCAGGCTCGGGTCGCGCTTCAGGTACGAGAGCACCGTCCAGCCGAGCATGTCCGGCAGGAAAACGTCGAGCGAGATGGCGGTCGGCCGGTACTCGCGGGCGAGATCGAGCGCTTCGGCGCCGCTCGCCACGGCGAGCACCTTGAACCCCGTGTCGTGCGCGAGGTCGACGAGCACGCGCGCGTAGTGCGGATCGTCCTCGACGATCAGCAGCGTCGTGTCGCCGGGCTGGATGTCCGCGCGGTCGTCGAGGACCTGCTCGGGCGTGGCGTCGGCAACGCGCACCGAAGTCGCGACGGCAGGCGGCGCTCCCGTGCGTTGCTGCTGCTGTTGCTGCTGGGTGTCCCGCCCGACGGGCGTCGACGGTCCCACGTACTTCAGCGGCAAGTACAGCGTGAACGTGCTGCCCGAGCCGGGCGTGCTCCGGAGCGTCAGCTCGCCGCCGAGCAGGTGCGAGAGCTCGCGGCTGATCGCCAAGCCGAGGCCGGTGCCGCCGTACTTGCGGCTCGTGCCGGCGTCGGCCTGCTGGAAGGCCTCGAAGATGATCTTCTGCTTCTCGGGCGCGATGCCGATGCCGGTGTCGGCGACTTCGAATGCGACGACCGTACCGGCGTGCTTCAGGATCGGGTGATCGGGGGACCAGCCGGTCGCCGCGGGACCCACGTCGAGGCGGATCCCGCCGTGGTCGGTGAACTTGAATGCGTTCGAGAGCAGGTTCTTGAGCACCTGCTGCAGGCGCTTCTGATCAGTGTAGAACGTGCGGCCGAGCTTCGCGTCGAGCTTCACGTCGAACGTGAGACGGCGCGTCTCGGCATCGTGTCGGAACGGGCGCGCGATGGATTCGAGCAACGTCGAGAAGGAGAGCTCCGCCGGCTCGACCGTGACGGTGCCGGACTCGATCTTCGAAAGATCGAGGATGTCCGTGATGAGGTTCAAGAGATCGGAGCCGGCGCTGTAGATCGTGCGCGCGAACTCGACCTGCTTGTGGGTGAGGTTCTGCTCAGGGTTCTCGCTGAGCTGCTGGCCGAGGATCAGGATGCTGTTGAGCGGCGTTCGTAGCTCGTGCGACATGTTCGCCAAGAACTCGGACTTGTACTTGGACGTGAGCGCGAGCTCCTTCGCTTTGTCCTCGAGCGCGCGTCGCGCCTGCTCGATTTGCTGGTTCTTGTTCTCGACTTCCGTGTTCTGCTCGGCAAGCTCCCGCGCCTTTTGCGCGAGCTGCTCGTTCGTCTGCTGGAGCTCCGTCTGCTGGGCCTGGAGCTCGCCGGCGAGCTTCTGGGATTGATCGAGCAGGCCTTCGGTCTGCATCGTGGCTTCGATCGCGTTCCAGACGATACCGATGCTGCTCGTCAGCTGGTCGAGCAGCGCGAGCTCGAGGCCCGTGTACTCGTGGAGGGAGGCGAGCTCCATGACGGCCTTGGTCTGCCCTTCGTAGAGGACCGGCAGCACGATCACGTTACGCGGCAACGCCTTGAAGAGGCCCGAGGCCACGGGGACCGTGTTGTCCGGCAGATTCGAAACGAGCAGGCGGCGCCGGTCGACCGCGCACTGCCCGATCAGCCCCTGGCCGAGCCTGACCTGCTGCGGGTGACCGTTGTCGGCGTCGTCGGCGTAGGAGGCGAGCAGCCGGAGCTCCGTGTTGCCGAACGCCGCCTGCTCCTCGGTGTGCCGGTAGATGACGCCCTGATGGGCGCCGACCAAGGGCGCCAGCTCCGACAACAGCATCTGCCCCACGACGACGAGGTCGCGCTGGCCCTGGAGCATGTTGGTGAAACGGGCGAGGTTCGTCTTGAGCCAGTCCTGCTCCGTGTTGCGCTCCGTCGTGAGGCGGAGGTTGTCGATCATCGTGTTGATGTTGTCTTTGAGCTCGACGAGCTCACCGCGCGCCTCGACCTGAATCGAGCGCGTGAGGTCGCCTTGCGTCACTGCCGTCGCGACGTCGGCGATGGCGCGAACCTGGGTCGTGAGATTCGCCGCCAGGAGGTTCACGTTGCCCGTGAGATCCTTCCAGGTGCCCGCCGCGCCCGGCACGTCGGCCTGGCCGCCGAGGCGCCCTTCCACGCCGACCTCGCGCGCCACGGTGCTCACCTGCGTGGCGAACGTGGCGAGCGTGCTCGTCATGTCGTTGATCGTGTCGGCGAGCGCGGCGACCTCGCCCTTGGATTTGACCGTGAACGTTTGCTTGAGGTCGCCGTTCGCGACGGCCGTCACGACCTTGGCGATGCCGCGCACCTGCTCGGTCAGGTTCGCCGCCATCACGTTCACCGTGTCCGTGAGGTCCTTCCAGGTGCCGCCCACGCCGGGCACCTGCGCCTGACCGCCGAGCTTACCGTCGGTGCCGACCTCGCGCGCGACGCGCGTCACTTCGGCGGCGAACGCGTTCAGCTGGTCGACCATCGTGTTGACGGTGCTCTTGAGCTCGAGGATTTCGCCGC
>DASUGE010000284.1:0-11804 GCA_036274215.1 Polyangiaceae bacterium
GGAGCTCCGGATCCGGCGCGTGGGTCACCGAGGCGACGGCCTCGACGGCGCTCTGCGCTCCGAGCATCCCGAGCGCCCGCGCGGCCGCGGCGCGCGCGACGTTGCCCGCGTCCGGGGCCCCGAGCACGCGCCCGAGCTCCGGCACCGACGCCGTGTCGTGCAAAAGGCCGAGTCCGAGTGCGCCGAGCGCGCGCAACCCCGGCGCTTCGGTGCCGAGCAGGCGGGCGAGCAACGGGCGCGCGCGGCCCGTCGTGAGCCGCGCGACGCTCCACGCGGCGGCGAGCTTCACGGGATCGCCGTCGGACGGCGTCGACCCGTCGCCGAAGAGCGCCGCTTCGAATTTCGGCAGCAGCGTCGCATCACGCAGCTTGCCCGCGGCGATCATCGCCCGCTGGCGGAGGGCGGGGTCGGCCGCGCCGGTTGCGTAGGCGACGAGCGCCGGGCCCGCGTTCTTGTTGGCCATCTGCTCGAGCAGCGTGAGCGCGACGAGCTGTTGACTCTCGCGCTCGTCGGACAGCGCGTCGAGCAGCGGCTTCACGGCGCGATCACCGAGGCGTGCCAGGGCTTTCCGCGCCTCTTCGGCTTCGGCGGGCGTGCCGTTGTTCATCGCGTTCACGAGCTGAAACGCCGAAGCGCCGTAGACCTCGATCAAGAGGCGCCGGAACAGCGGGCGCTCCGGATTGGCGAGCGCTACGGGCAAGAGCTCGCGCTCGAGGCTCTCGAGCGTGTGGCGGCTCTGGTTGAGCTGCACCGACAGCGCAAACGCGCGCGAGACGAGCTCGTCGTCGGGGCTCGCGCGGATCACGCGCCGCAGCAGCAGATCCGCTTCCTCGAACGCCTGCTCGTTCTGGAGCAGCTCGCCGAGCTCGAGCGCGACGGCGAACGCGCGGTCGTTCTTCTGCACGGCGAGCCGGAGCTGCGCGATGGCGCGCTCGGTCTGCTGGCGCCGGCGGTAGAGCCGGCCGAGCCGGGCGTGGCCGTCGGCGTCCTCGGGCGCGAGCTCAACGGCGCGCGCCGCATAGCGGATCGCGTCGTCGTCGCGATAGAGCTCGGCGGCGTACTCGGCCATGCGCTGGTAGTGCTCGCGGGCGCGCTTCGGCTCGAGCGCCACGAGCCGCTCGAGCACGTCGATAGCGTCCTTGAGCTTGCGCTGCTGCACGAGCACCGTGACGAGCTGGCCGAGGGATTCGGCGTCGCCCGGCGACAGCTGCGCGAGCTTCTGCAGCGTCCGCTCCGCGTCGGCGTAGCGCCGCGCGCGCAAGGCCGCCTCCGCGAGCAAGCGCCCCGCCTGCAGATCGGGCGGCGAAGCGCCGAAGCGCTTGGCGAGTCCGTTCATGCGCTGGCCGCTCTGCCCCCGCAGTCCCCACAGCGTGACGACGTGCTGGCGCGCTTCGCGCGCGAGATCGGGCGGCGTCGTGCCCGCCTGCAGGAGCTTCTCCCAGAGCGCGAGGGCCTGGTCGAGATAGATGCGCCGAGACTCCATCGAGCTCTGGCCGCCCGCGGCGCGCTCGAGGCCGAGCGCGTGAGCGCGCAGCGTGCGCGCCTTGTCGGGCTCGAGGCGCGCGGCTTCCGACAAGGCGTCGAGACCCTCCTTCACGAGATCGTGATCGATGAGGACGTCGCCCTCGACGAGCAGCGCCTGCACGCGATCGCCCAATGCCGTGCGGATGCGCTGCCACGTGCTCTGCGCGCGCGCCTTGTCGCCGGCGGCCCAGTAGCGCGCCCCGAGCTCGACGAGGTGCTGCGGATCGCGCCCGCCCGTGCTCGCGAGCCGCTCGAGCAGTGCGAGGCTCTTGTCTTTCTCGCCGAGGCGCTCGTAGAGCTCGACGAGCGCGGCGAGCGTATCCTCGTCGCCGGTCGAGCGCGCCTCGAGCTTTTTGAGCTCTTCGAGGGCGCGCGTCCGATCGCCGCGCTGCATCAGCACGCTCACGAGGCGGAACACGTAGTCGGGGTTACGCGGCGCCGCGCGGATCAGACCCTCGTACTCGCGCACGGCGTCGTCGAGCGCGCCCTGCGCCTCGAGCAAGCTCACGACCTTGAGGCGCGTCGCGACGTCGCCCGGGTCGCGTGCGAGCGCCGCGCGGTACGTCGTGAGCGCTTTGTCGACGCGCCCGCTCTCCTCGTACAGCCCTCCGAGCAGGCGGAGCTCGTCGGCGTTCTTGGCGCCGCCTTTCTCGAGCCGCGCGGTGAGCTCCGGGAGCCGCTGATCGGCGCGGTACACCTCGACGAGCGCGTGATACACGTCGCGGCGGACGCCGGCCGCGCCACCCGCGAGCGCGAGGGCCCGCTCGAGCGTCGCGATCGCTTCCGTTCGCTTCCCCGCGTGCCCCTCGGCCACACCGAGATCACGGAGCGCGGGTGCGAGCACGCGGTTGTCGCCGGCTGCCGCTTTCACCACGGCTTTGAGCTCGGTCACCGCGCGGTCGTGCTCGCCGCGGTGAGCGAGCTCGCGGCCGAGCTCGGCGCGCACGAAGAACGAGCCTTGGGCGCGCTTCTCGAGGTCGCGCTGGTAGCGCTCCGCCGCCCCGAAATCTCGCTGATCGAGCGCGAGCGTGCGGAGCGAGCGCAGCACCTGCTCGACGGCCGCGGGCTCCATGCTCCGCTCGAGCGCGCGCTCGTAGTGAGAGCGCGCCGTCGCGATGTCGCCCTTCTGCTCGAACAGGCGCGCCATCGCGAGCTCGGCCGCGGGATCGCGCGGTGCCAGGGCCGCAGCGGTCTCGTAGCGCTGGAGCGCGCGGGCCGTGTCCCCCTCGAGTCTCTCGAGCGACGCCAGCGCGAGGAGCGCCGCGTAGCGCTCGGCGCTGCTGCCGTTCGCGCGTTTTTCGAGCTCCGCGACGAGCGCGTCGAGCTTGCCGTCGCGCTCGCGATAGAGCTCGACGAGACGCTGGATCGGAAACTCCGCGCCGGGTTGGGCGAGCGCTGCGCCGAGGTAACGGAGGATCAGCGTTTCGCGTTCGGCGTTCGCGCGCGCGGCGGCGGGCGGCGGGCGGCGCGCGTCCGGCGGCTTTGCCGCCGTGGGTGCCGCCGTCGGCGCGTGGGTCGCGCTGGGAGCAGCGGGACGCCGAGGCGCGGTGCTCGGTGCGGGCTTACCCTTCTTGGTGCGCCCGTGGGGATTGAATTGAGCGCTCGCCGTGCTCGCCGTAGCGAGCACCAGGGCAGCAGTGAGCAGCCCGAAGCGGCGCATCCCTCAAATCTACGGCGTGAAGCTCTGGCAGGCCATCGAGCAGTTTTCGCCCAGGCAAAGTGCCGCCTGGAGCGCGAGGAGCGCGACGCCCGTGTCGCCGTCGAAGCACTGTAGCCAGCACTCGAACGCGCTCGAGCCGTCGATGCCCGAGCACGAGCCGATGCCGCAGAAGATGCCCTGAACGCACGCGGTATTCCCGAAGCACTCGACGGCCGTCGGGCATGCCTCGCCCAAGCACGTGAGACAGCTCGTGGGTGATGCGCCCGCGAACCCGCCCATCGCTCCCGCGCCACCGACGCCGGCCGAGCCGCCGCGACCTATGGTTCCGCCGGCACCGCCGAGCGGCCCGCCGCCCACGCCGCCGGCCGCACCGACGCCACCGACGCCACCGACCGCGCCGACGCCGCCGACGCCCGAGACGCCACCTGCGCCGCCACGCGGGCTCACCCCGCCGAACGCCCCGACGTTGCCGAAGCCGCCGGTTGCACCGAAGCCGCCCGTCGCACCGAAGCCCCCCGACGCGCCGAAGCCGCCGACCGCGCCAGCGCCGTCGCCGGCAATGCCGCCCGTGGCACCCGAGCCCTTGCCGCCTTTGCCGCCGGCGCCTTCCCCGGCGTCACCGCTGTCACCGCCGGAGCCTTTGCCACCCTTTCCGCCGTGACCGCTCGAGCCGCCCGTCTCGTTGGGGTCGAAGAACTCCGACCGCCCGCCGCATGCCGCGGCCACCGCCACGACACCGAAGACGACCCAAGCCTGTCGCATACACACTTTAGGTAGCATGCGAACCCCGGTCCGTCCCGTCTCGGTTCGCCCGCCGAGCGGCTTTGATGTAGAGGATGCTCACCATGAGCGGTTCGTCGGAGGCCGGCACACCCCAGCCGGAAAGCGGGGTACCTGCCGACGCGTCTCCACTTCCTGAAGTTCGCGAGGCTCCCGTCAACGGAGGAGCCGCCGAGCCCGTTGCGAGCGAAGCACCGGCAGAGGTTCCGGTCGTGGTGCCCGCGGTCTCCGCCGAGGCCAAGGCCGCTCGCGATGCGGAGCTCGCGCGGAGCGCTCGGATCATCGCGCTCGCGAGCTTGCTCTTCGGCGCGATCGGGCTCTGGACCCAGCTCGCCTTTCGCTCGCCCTGGCTCGACGCGTTCCTGCTCAAGAACGAGATCGACCCGTCGCGCCGCCTCCAGATCCTCGCCGTGCTCGTCGGTGCCTCGGCGTTCGGCGGCCTCGCGTCGTTCGGCGCGCTCGTGTTCCTCCGTAAGAAGGCGCTCCCGACCGCAGACCTCGAGAGCTGGCTCTGGTTCCTGGGCCCGCTCATGCTCCTGCCGCTCGGGCCGATGCTGTTTCGGCCGAAGGTCTGGGTGGGGCGCCACGACGCGCTGCTCCCCCTGATGGTCCTCGTGTTGCTCGTGTTCGAGGTGCTGGCGTTCCGCAGCCTCACGCACGTGCCGCCGGCCGTCGCGGCGTGGTGGAAGGAAGCCACTGCTCAGCTCCCCGAGAAGGCGCGCAAGCACGGCCCGCTCGTGCTCGTCATCCTCGCGGGAGCCTTCTACGCAGCCTTCTTCATCTTCTACACGTTGCGCTGGCACTACAAGCTCCGCACCGGCAACTACGACCTCTCGATCAACAACAACCTGATGTTCGGGGGGCTGCACGGGAAATTCCTGAACAGCACGCTCGTCTTCCCGAAAGAGCCGGCGAAGTACCTCGCGAACCACGTGAAGCTCGGCGCGTACCTGTTCCTGCCGATCTACGCGCTCTTCCCGCGCCCCGAGACGCTGTTCGTGATTCAGTCGATCTTCATCGGCTTCGGCGCGGTGCCGCTGTTCCTGTTCGCGCGCCGCCATCTCTCGGAGGCGACGGCGATGCTCGTCGCGCTCGCCTACCTCGGGTACTACCCCCTGCACGGCGCGAGCTTCTCGGAGTTCCAGGCCGTCCCCGTTGCTGCCGCGTTGATCTTCGTCGTGATCTGGGGGGCGGACGCGAAGCGGTACAAAACCATGGCCGTCGCGCTCGTCTGCGCGCTGCTCATGCGCGAAGACGTGTCCGTCGGCCTGGCCGTCGTGGGCGCGTTCCTCTTGGTCTCGGGGTACCGGCCGGTGCCCGGGCTCGTCATCATGACGACCTCGACCGCGTATTTCCTGATCTTGCGTTTCTACGTGATGGAGGCCGCCGGCACCTGGTGGTTCCCCAACATGTACAAGGATCTCTGGGCGGACGGCGAGAAGGGCTTCCGCAGCGTGATCAAGACCGCGCTGTCGAATCCGACCTTCACGCTCGGCAAGATCATCGTCGAGAAGAAGATCCACTACATGATGCACCTCTTGGTGCCGCTCGCCTTCCTGCCGGTGCGACGCTGGTATTTGTGGGCGGCGCTCCTGCCCGGTGCGTTCCTCACGCTGCTCGTCACGAACTACGAGCCGCCGATCACGTTCTCGTTCCACTACGTGATGCACTGGGCGCCGTACCTGTTCGTGGCCGCGGTGCTCGCCCTCGTCGCCCTGCGCGAAGGGCCGCTCTTCGGCCCGGAGCGCCAGCGCGCGGCGGTCGCGACGATGGTCGCGGGCTCGCTCGTGCTCTCCTACCACTATGGCGCGTTTGCCCGGCGTGAAGGCAGCTTCAAGGCGGGCTTCAGCAAGATCGAGTTCACGTACACCGAGCAGGAGTACGACCGCTACCAGCAGCTGCTCGAGCTCACGAGCGTGATCCCGAAGGATGCGAGCGTCGCCGCCACGGAGAAGTGCGGTCCGCACCTGTCCTCGCGCCTCGAGATGTTCACGATGCGCAACGGGCCGCAGACCGCGGAGTGGATCGTCGGCTCGAGCCGCGAGCTCAAGCTCTCGAAGACGCGCCCGACCCTGCGGGAAGCGCTCGAATCGGGGCGCTACGGCGTGGTGAAGCGCATCGGGGACTTCGCGCTCATGAAGAAGGGCTACCCGACGGACGGCAACCAGGCGCTGATCGACGACTGGGAGCTCTGAGCCGCGATGGCCATGCCCGAGGAAGGGGCACCCGATGCGCTCGCGCAGGCGGGCGGCCTGAAGCGCTGGGCGCGCCCCGTCATGAATCTCGCCGCCGTCGTGTTCGTCGCGCTCGCGGCGCGCGACATGGTGACCAAGTGGAAGGGCAGCGAGGTCACGCTCGCTCCGGGGCCCGCCGTCCTGGCCTGCGTGCCGCTCGTGCTCTCGTGCTTCGCCCAGGCATTCGGCTGGATTTTCCTGATGGAGCGCATGGCCCAGAAGCGGGTGCGGCGCGGCCCGGCGCTCGCGCTCTACTTCAAGTCGCAGCTCGCCCGCTACACGCCGGGCAAGGTCGGCCTGCCGCTCGTGCGCATGGAAGGCGCGCCGCGGCTCGACCTCCCGCGCTCGCTCGTCGGCATCTCGGTGCTGGCGGAGATGCTGTCCTGGACGGCGACGGGCGCGGTCTTCGGCTTTGCGCTCCTCGCGCTGGCCGCGCCGAGCGCAGGCATCGCGGGCTTGCTCGGCAAGTTCGCGGGGCCGCTGTTCGTGGCGTCGGCGCTCGGTGTCGGCTTGCTCCTACTCGTGGACCGCAAGGTGTACCCAGCGAAGGTGCGCGCTCTCGTCGCACCGGGCGGCTCAGGCCCCGTCGTGCCGCTCGGACTTCCGCTCGCGCACCTCGGCTACTGGGCCCTCGTCGCCGTGCACGGCTACACGATGAGCCTCGCGCTCGGCGCGCCCCAAGGCGCCGCGCTCACCGCGATGGGCTTCTACGTGCTCTCTCAGGTCGCGGGGTTCGTCGTGCTCGCGGCTCCCGCCGGACTCGGCGTGCGCGAGGCCGTCTTGGTGACGGGGCTCTCGCCGTCGGTAGGCGCTGCGGGGGCGCTCGGTGCGGCTGTCGTTTCGCGCGCGCTCTCGCTCGCGGCGGAGCTCACCGTGTGGATCATCGCGCGGACGGCGTGGGGCGGGTCGAAGGCGGCGTGAGCGGGTTCCACGCGCGGTCACGCGGTGCCTCGATGCCAACGAGTGCGGCGGTGATCGCTGCCGACAGCAGCTTGCTGATCGCTGCGTTCGCGTCCTGGCACGAAAAGCACGAGGCGGCGCGCCGCGCCCTCGATCTCGTGGGCGCGCACGACGACACCGACGCGTGCGTCCACGTGGGGCGCGACTCTCGTGCGCGCGAGCCAGAAGCGGGCTCCACCGCGGTGTCACAGAACATCCGCGACCTTAGAGTCGTGTCGCATCGATCAGCAAATAAGGCCCGGCCTCGAACACCGTCGCGTTCGCCGGAAGCTTCGTCATCGCGAAGCCCTCCGCCTTGCCGCGGTCGAACGCTGCCGCAATGTCGGCGTCGAACGGCGCGAAGTACGTTGGGCGAACGCTCGCGTGGCGGCGGTCGAAGAGGACGTGCGTGACACCCCATTGGCGTGTGAAGCGAGCGAGCTCGGCCACGGAGGGGCTGAAATAGGCCGCGTAGAGCGCGCGGGCGCGGCGGCGCATGAGCTCGGCGTAGCCGACGTGAAACGGCATGTGCG
This sequence comes from Polyangiaceae bacterium, assembly GCA_036274215.1. Taxonomy (GTDB): domain Bacteria; phylum Myxococcota_A; class Polyangia; order Polyangiales; family Polyangiaceae; genus PMG-095. The sequence goes on from DASUGE010000284.1 coordinate 7,671, forward strand.
TCTCGCGCGTGAAGAGCACGGAGCGGCGCGTGAGGTACGGGATGCTGTCGATCGCGTCGCTCGGGATCGCGGCGATCAACGCATTGGGGGGCAGCGTCGCGAGCTTTTCGTAGAGTGGGCGCTCGGGCGGCGGGACGTAGACGCTGAGCCCGGACCAGGTGACGCCGGTCGCGCCGAGCGCCACGAGGAGCACGGCGTTGTAGGCGAGCGGCACGAAGCGTTGCCAGCGTCGCGCGCCTTCATGCGCTGCCTCATCGCCGGCCGCGCCGTCGCGCAACGCACCGAGCGCCGTCGGTGCCGCCAGGAGCGCAACGAGCGGCACCGCGTACGCGACGTAACGCTCCGGCAAGAAGAGCCGCGGCTCTAGCAGCCACGCGAGCGTGTGACACAGCGTGAGCGCCGCGGGGAGCAGCAGGATCCGGCGCGCGTCGGAGCGTCGGCGGGCGCGTACGGCCCAGCCGCACAAACCAACGAACACGAACGAAGCGGCGACCAAGCCGCCCACCTTGCGCAGACTCAAAGCGGGGATAGGCGCCTCGCCGTCTCCGACGAGCGCGGCTTCCATCGGCAGCACGGCGGCTTCTGGGAGCGCGGGAAATGGAGCGCGATCCATGGGATCGAAGCGTCCGTTCGGGCCTGCTTCGGGATACGCGCCGATGAGCTCGGGACCGATGGCGGGACCCCACGGGCGAAGGCGCCAAACGGTCGGCGCGACGATGAGCACGGCGAGAAGCCCCGTCAGCGCGAGCCAACCGCCACGCTTTTTCACGGACCACGTTTCGGCGCTGCCGCGATCACGGGCCGGCAAACAAAAGAGAAGCGCGAGCGCGGCGCCGAGCGTGAGGCCTACGGCCGGGTAGAACCCCGCAGCGACCACGGCGAGGAGCGCGAGGGTGCGCGCGCGGCCTTCGACGAGCGCCAGCGCGCCTGCGGCGAGAAACGGCAGCGCAAACCCACGCGGCAGCCCTCCGACCATGCGCCCGAGCACGTACGCGGAGCCGAGCGCCAACGACAGCGCTCCGAGCACCGCCGCGGCACCGCTCAGTCGGCCGGCGACGCGCGCGAGACAGGCGAGCACGACGGCGAGGAGCACGTACGGGAGCGCTTTGCTGAGCGCCGTCACGCCGACGAGCGGACCGAGCGCGCGGTACACGAGCCGATAGCCCTCGGGCAGGCTCGCGAGGAAGTAATCGACGGCGGGATCGTGAGGGAAGAGCCGAGCGTCCTCCCAGCGAAACTGCGGATGAATCAGCACGCGCACGTCGTCGTTGAAACGAAAGCGGTCGAGCGACATCTGGACGTGCCCGAGCAACGTGCGCCCGTGCAACACGACGAGCGCCGCGACGACGAGCACGCCCTGCCACGCGCGCGGATGCTCTTCGAGGCGCGCGACCAATGCCCGGAACCGGCGCACGGCCGGCGAGTCTATTGCCACTTCCCGCCCCAAGCACTAGCAATGGGGCGCTTTGCTCCGCTGGCTTCTCGGGCCTCGCGCTCGCTCCCTCGCCTTGTTGGCGATGCTTCTCGGCGCGCTGGCTGTCTTCGCGAGCGTGGTGAACGAGTCGTACGCCATCGAGGAGTGGCTGTTCTGGCACTACGCGGCGTATTGGGCGGCCTGCACGGTGTGGCTCGCCGGGGTGGTCGGGGTCGGCCACCTGACCGTGACGCGCGGCTTCGGTCTCCGGCTCCCGCTGCACGAGGCGACCGTGCTCGCGCTCGCCGTGGGCCTCTTCGAGTTCGAGCTCGTGATGCTGCTCGTCGGCGCCGCGCACGGCTTTCAGATGCCGGCGTTCTTCCTCGTGCCGTTCGTATTTCTCGCCGGCGGTGCGACGTCGCTGCGTGAGCTCTGGCGTCGCTTTCGTCGCGTGTTTCGGCGCCGGCGGCCGCCGCTCGGGGTCGTGGGTCTCGCCGCGATCGGCTTCGGGCTGATCGTCTTCGCGATGATCTACTTCGCGATGCTTTCGCCCGAGAACGTGCAGTTCGATTCGCGCTGGAAGCACATGTCGCTCGCCGAGGACTGGGTGGCTTGGGGCGGCCTGCGGCGCAAGGACGAAGGCTGGCTTTTCGCAGCGCGCCCGCACATCACGAGCCTGCTTTTTAGCTGGGCGTTCCTGCTTCCCGGCGCGCGCCTGTTCGACAAGATGCTGCTCTGCGCGCACCTCGAGCTCGTCATCTTCTTGGTGACGACACTCGTCGGGATCCCGGCGCTCGTCCGGCGTCTGGTCCCGAAGGCCGATCCGCGCATCGTGTGGGTGGCCCGCTTCCTGTTCCCCGGCGTGCTCCTCTACGACAGCTCGCTCAGCGCGGGCGCCGATCACATCGGGGCGCTCTACGGCATCCCGGCGGCGTTGCTGCTGTTTCGCGTCTGGCGAAAGCTCGAGCTCCGGCCGACCCTCCTGCTCGCCGTCGTGCTCGCCGCTGCCGTTCAGGTGAAGGAGACGATCGCTCTCGCGATCCTACCGTTCCCGCTGCTCGCCGTGATCGTGCGCGCCCTGTGGCTCTTCATCCAGCGACTGCGCGGCAAGGCCACGGCGGAGGAGCTCCGGAACGCGTGGCGCACGCCGTTGCTCGCCGCCGGCGCCGGCATCGCTCTCACGGCGCCGCTCTGGCTCGAGAATCTGATTTGGTACGGCGATCCGCTGTATCCAAACCTGAACAAGTTTTTTACGCCGCACCCGTTCTCGCCCGACGCGGCGTATCGCTTCCGCTGGGGTTATCAGGACGAGCAGCTTTGGGCGCCGTCGCGCGACCTCGACGGGCTACGCGAGACGCTCGAGGCGCTCGTCAAGTTCTCGTTCGAGCCGCACGATTGGAAGCGCTTCCATCACGCCGTGCCGGTGTTCGGCTCCCTCTTCACGCTCCTGCTCGTGAGCCTGCCGTTCTCGCGCATCTCGCGCCGCGGCTGGGCGCTCATCGCGTGGGTCCACCTCGCGATCTTCGCGTGGTTCTCCGTGCACCATCAGGATCGCTATCTCCAAGGGGTGATGCCGCTCATGGCGAGCGCGACGGCGATGCTGCTGCTCGCCGTGTGGCAAAACCAGCCGTGGTTCGTACGTACCGGCCTCGCGGCGCTCGTCGGCCTGCAGATCGTGTGGGGCGGCGACGTCTACTTCTTCCAGACGCACGCCATGGCGCGGTCCCCGCTGAAGAAGAGCATCGACCTCTTGAGCGGCGGCTTCGAGAAGAAGCGCGACGCGCGCTTCGCCATCCAGAACACCTACCAATCGATCGGCAAGCAGCTCCCACGCGGCGCTCGCGTGCTCCTGCACGAGACGAACATCAACCTTGGCACCGGCGCGACCACGGTGCTCGACAACCCCGGTTGGCAGTACGCGATCGAGTACGGCTCACTCGAGAGCCCGGCGCGGGTGTTCGAGCTGTGGAAGAGCCTCGGCGTCACGCACGTCTACGCGCGCCCCGACAAAACCAAGGGCAAAGATAGCCTCGCCGGCGATATTCGCTTCCTCGACTTCGTGCGCCGCCGCGCGCAAAAATCGACGAACGTCGCGGGCGGCGTGCTCATCGAGCTCAAGGAGCCGCCAGTGGGGCCCTTCGACGACACGGTCGCCGTGCTGAGCTGCGGGAACGACTACCAACCGGGCCAGTACGAGGTGCGCGATCTCTCCACGCCGCCCTTCGGCCCCCGCATGTCGAAGTTGCCGGCGCCTCGCAAGCCGGCGTCGATTCCCGAGGACGCCGCGTCACTGATCGCGGAAAGCGAATTCGTCGTGGTCGACCCGCACTGCTTCGACGGCTCGGTACCGGGGTTGCGTGATTCGCACACCTTGCTCACCAAGCGCGCCCGTTCGAGCAAGATGGCCGCTTACGAGATCTGGGGCCGCGGCCCGCTCGCGCGCAGCAAGGGTCGCACGCCACCGCCGGCAGCGCCGGGCGGGTCCGAGCCGGAAGAAGAGCCGGACGATAACGAACCGCAGTGACGCGAGCTATTGCAGCGCGTAGAGCTTCACCAGGCCGAGCTTCGCCATCCTGCCGAAGTCAGCGTCCGCTGACCAAAGAGCGGCGCCGTGTTCGTGTGCGATCCCCGCGATGAGGAGGTCCATGGCACCGAAGCGCTCGCCCGCGCGGCGTGCTCGATCCACCCATGCGTCGAGCGTGCTCCAAATGGTCGCGCTC
>DASUGE010000285.1:0-2982 GCA_036274215.1 Polyangiaceae bacterium
TGTCGAACGCGAAGTGCACCGACGACGCGACAGCCGCGCACGGCTCGGGCGACAAGGTTCCCGCCGTGTGCGTAAAGCAGACGGGGCGCTGCGTCGAGCTCTTGACCGACGATTGCGACGCCATCACGGGCGACTACACGAGCGACGATGCCATCGTCATCGGCTCGCTGTTTTCGACGAAAGGCGCTCAAGCTGCCACGAACATCCAGCGCCAGCAGAGCGCGGCGCTCGCTGTCGGCCAGATCAACGACGTCGGCGGATTGCCGCTGAACGGCGCGACGCCCCAAAAGCTCGTGCTGCTCTCGTGCGACGAATCGACGGATCTGATGCGCGCCGGCAACCACCTCGTCGACGAGCTCAAGGTGCCGGCGATCGTCGGGCCCAATACGAGCCAGGACACGCTGGATTTGTCGACGAAGGTGAGCGTTCCGGGACACGCCGTCGTGATGTCGCCGACCGCAGTGGCCTCCAGCGTCGGCTCGCTCTTGGACGAGGAGCTCACCTGGCTCATGGTGCCCACGGACGTCCAACGGGCCCCGCTCATGATCAGCCAGATCAACGCGCTCGAGAAGGAGCTCGAAGCGGCCCGCGGCACGACCAGCGTGAAGCTCGGCGTCGTGTTTCGCGACGACGCCCTCGGCATCGGCACGCGCACGTCGCTGAACGGCCTCGTGCTGAACGGCAAGCCGATCTCGGACGCCGTCAACCTCGGCAACCGCGTGCACATCAACGCGTACGACTTCAGCGCCCCGGACCAGGACGGCATCGTCGCCGAGTACCTGGCGTTCCTGCCCGACATCGTCGTGCTCGCGGGGACGGCAGAAGCCATCACGCGCGTGATGGTTCCGCTGGAAAGCGGCTGGCCGGCGAGCGCGCCCCGGCCCTACTACGTGCTGATCGACTCCGTGAAGGTGCCGGAGCTGATCACGGCCGTGACGGACAACGACGACTTGCGCGCTCGCGTGCGCGGGACCGGCATCACGCCCGCGCCCGCGTCGAAGGCCGTCTACGACGCATTCAGGGTCGATTATCAGGTGGCCTATCCGGGAAGCTCGATCATTTCCGGGATGGGGCCCGCCTACGACGCCACGTACGCCATCGCGATGGCCATGGTCGCGGAAGGCGACCCGGAGCCGAGCGGTGACACGGTGAAATCCGGCCTTCGTCGCCTGCAGGGCGGGGACATGCAGATCAATATCGGCGCGACGCGGGTCCTCGCCGCCTTTCAGCACCTCGCCAAGGGCGACAGCATCGAGGCCCGCGGGACCTTCTCGAACCTCGCCTGGACCAAGGACGGCACCGTCCAGGGCGGAACACTCGAGATCTGGTGCATCGGAGCAGGGACGGGCAAGCCGGCGTACCAGGGCTCCGGGCTCAACTTCGACGTGATGACCGGAGCGAGCCAGGGCCAATACACCCCATGCCAATGATCAGTCCCTCCTACATCGAGCTCGGACCGCTGAGCGTGCCCTTCGTCGAGGGCGAGATCATTGCCGACAAGTACGAGTTCGTCGGCCTCCTGGGCTCGGGCGGCGTCGCCTACGTCGTGAGCGCGCTCCACCTCGAGCTCGGGGAGATGGTGGCCCTCAAGTTCTTGCGGCCGGAGTCGCTGCAGTACGAGGACGTCGTCGCCCGCTTCGCGAGCGAGGCGCGCGCCGTGGCGCGAATCAAGAGCGAGCACGTGGCGCACGTCTACGACGTGGGCACGCTGCCCGACGGGGCGCCGTTCATCGTGATGGAGTACCTCGAAGGCAAGGACCTCGCCGACATCCTTGCCGAGCACCGCAGGCTGCCCATCCAGGTGGCGGTCGACTACGTGCTGCAGGCCTGCGAGGCGCTCGCGTGCGCCCACGCGGGCGGCATCGTGCATCGCGACATCAAGCCCGAGAACCTGTTCTTGTCGCGCCACGCGGGAAGCGCCGAGGTCATCAAGGTGCTCGACTTCGGGATTTCGAAGAGCGCGATGGCCGCGGTCGGCGCGAACGGCCGCAAGTCCGCAAAAACCATGCTGCCGATGGGAACGCCGGGCTACATGTCGCCCGAGCAGATCCGCGCCTGCGGAACGGTCGACGCGCGCACCGACATCTGGGCGCTCGGCTGCGTCCTCTCCGAGCTCATCACGGGCGTGACGGCGTTCGATGCCCCGACCCAGGTGCAGCTCGGCGCGCTCATTCTCGAGCGTGAGCCCGTGCCGCTCCGCTCGCTGATGCCCGAGGCGCCAGCCGAGCTCGAGGCCATCGTGGCCCGCTGCCTGATGAAGGATCCCGGGGAACGCTTCGAGGACGTCGCCGAGCTCGCCGTAGCGCTCTACCCGTTCGGCCCGCGTCGTTCGCGCATCTCCGCGGAGCGCTGCAATCAGGTGCTCCGCGGACAGGGCGCGTTGCTCGAGGTGCAGAGCGTGCCGCCGCCCTCCGGGAATACGTCCGTGCCCGCGTCGAGCACGGGAGCCGTCGTGAGCCACGTGCCCGTCGCGCTCGCCAGTGTGGACCCGTTCCGAACGAGCGCGCCGGCGACGTTGAGCGCCATCGAGCCCGCACGACCGAAGCGGCGCCCTGGCTTCGTCGCGGGTGCCGCCGTGGCGGTTGCCGTGCTCGCTGGTGCGGCCCTCGCCGTGAACGCGGCCGGTCGCGGCGGCGCTTCGCAACCGGGAGCCGTTGCAGCGGCGTCGCCTGTTCCTGTAACGACGTCGCACGCCCAACCACCGTCAGGAACGACGGCAGCGGTGCAGGCGCCGACCAACGCCGGCAAGAGCACCACTAGCCCGGCGGCTCCGCCCGCAGCGACCAGTGAACCGGAGCCGACGGCCAGCGCGACCGGCACCACCCGTGAGTCGGCGAGCCCCGTCGCAGCGCGCGCCAAGAAGGGTCGACCGCACGCCGCCGCGCCGAAGCCCGCGCGCGATGCCGACAAGCCGCAATCCGCTCCGAAGCGCGCCGCCGTGGACGACGCGGAGCCCGACGTCGGCTACTGAATCGGCGCGTG
>DASUGE010000286.1:0-2411 GCA_036274215.1 Polyangiaceae bacterium
GGGGGAGACGGCTCGTCGGCGCGCGCCGGCGCCGGTCCTAGCTCGGATGACGGCGGGACTTCGAGCGTCGGAGGACGAACGGGGGCGAGCGGAAGCGCAAGCGGTGGAGGGAGCTCGACCATCGGTGGGAGCACGGGCATCGGCGGGAGCATCGGCGTCGGAGGACTCGCGGGAATGGGAGGGCCCGCGATCGGCGACTTCGATGAACCGCCCGAAGGCGCGTGTCTCGAGACGCTCTCGCCGTACGACCGCACGAGCCCGACGGACCTCGACGTGAGCTGGTCCCGCGCGCCGGAGCTTCTCGCGCTCGATCACCACGCGCCCATCGCATGGGCGGACGGGACTCGTAGCGAGGTCACGCTGTCCTTCGTCGGCGTGAGTGCCTACTACGTCGAATCGACGCGGAATCCCGATCTCCCGCTCGAAGTAACCGTGAATTGCGAGAATCACGTCCGCCTCATCGCCACCGGGCGTCTCACGAGCGCGGACGGCCGCCTCGACGAAACGTTGCCGGAAGTGTCGATGAACGTCGGAACGGCGACTTTGTCCGGTCAAGGTCCCTACCCTGGTCTTCATGGCGTCACCACGCTCGAGCGTGGCCACCTGCGCGGAAGCTACGCGCCAGCGACCTCCGACGAGCACTGCCTTTCGGCGCTGGAGTTCGAGGTGGCTCTCCTCCTTGGAACCTTCGTGGGCTCGATCCGGGAAGTGCTCGGCTCGGAACCGTGCGGCACGCAGGACTCCGACCAAGCCGTTCTCGGTCGAGTGGCGGCCACGTGGGAGTGCCTCGACGACGGTTGCGCTAGTAACCGCCCGCAGACCGCACTGGTCGTCGAGGCCGAGAGCTGCGAGGGCATTGGCACCCAACTGACGGGGCTGGGAGAGGAAAGCAGCTTCACGCGCTCCGGAGATGCACTCGTGCGCCGGGAGGACTACGGATGCGGCTGCGAGCTCTACGCGAGCTTCGTCATGGCGTGGTCGTTCGGTTCGCCCGTCGAGCTCCGGTTGTGCAGCCACGAGTCGCGAAATGCCTGCCTTGCGGCGTGCTTCGGTGAGCAGACGTACGATCTTTCGGCGGCATTTCGAGCGACCGGCTCGATGGAGTTCCGCTTCGTCGAGTGACGCTCAGGCCCCGGAGAGCCAGAAACTGCGTTCGTGTCTTGACGGACACCGTTCGAACGGCAAAACTACCGGGTGAGGTAATACGGTGGCAGGCGGACGCGATTCCGGCAGTCGTGACGCGGATGGGCAGGAGCGCTCCCCCGCGCTCACCGAGCCTCCGAAGACACCGCCCGTTCGCGCGAGAAGCGTTCTCCACCGCGGGGGCGCGTACGTCCTGGTCGGCAGCGTCGTCGTCGCGCTCTCGGGCTCGTGCGCCTCCGACTCTGACGACGAAGGTGACGACGGCGGCGGAAAAGGAGGAACCGCGGGCACCGGTACCGGCGGCGTGCCCATGGCGGGCGGCACAGGCGGAACGTCAACGGGTGGTGTGCCCATGGCGGGTGGCACGAGCGGCGCTGCAACGGGCGGTGTGCCCATGGCAGGCGGCACAGGCGGACGAGCGACGGGCGGCGTGCCCATGGCGGGCGGCACAGGCGGATCCGCGACGGGTGGCTTCCCACAGTTCGGCGGAACCGGCGGAGCCTCAACGGGCGGCCTGCCCATGGCAGGTGGCACGGGCGGCGCTGCAACGGGCGGTGTGCCCATGGCGGGCGGCACAGGCGGACGAGCAACAGGCGGCTTTCCGCAGTTCGGTGGCACAGGCGGCGCTTCGTTTCCCGTGCTTCCGCCCACGTCCGGCGCTGGCGGCCAGACGTTTCCGCCGATGACACCTCCAACCGCCGGAGCTGGCGGGACGCCGATCCCACCCATGCCGCCGCCCGGCGGGCGCGCGGGCTCGAGATAGGCGTCGTGATCGTGCGACGGCGCCCGCGAGCTCATCGGCGCTCGGATGGCCGTAGGTCCGAGCTCGCTCGAGAGTGGCAGGAATGGGTCGTCGAGAATCTGCTCCGCAATGCGACGCCCGCAGTCGTTGCAAAAGAGCTCGAGCGCCGCGGCGTTTCGAAGCCTCTCGCCGAGCGCTCCGTCGCGGAGCTCGCCGCTCATCCGGCGCTCGCCGCGGCGCGGCGGCACGAACGCACCGGGCGCCGCCTCGAGCTCGTTCAGCGCCTCCTTACGTTTCAGGCGCGCCAGGCCGTCCACCCGAGCGCCATCGAGCGACGTTCGACGCCAAGCGCGAGCGAGTTTTTCGACCGTTACTACGCGACGAGCATCCCCGTCGTGTTCACCGATCTCATGACCGATTGGCCTGCCCTGAAGAGCTGGACGCCCGAGAATTTTCGCGACCGCTTTCGAGACGTCGTCCTTTCCGCGACCGACGAGCGCGAAGCGGACCCGCACTACGATGCCCA
>DASUGE010000287.1:0-5778 GCA_036274215.1 Polyangiaceae bacterium
CGTGACGAGCGAGCTCCGCGCCTGCGCGACGTCTTGTCGGGCGCGGACGATGTCGAGCCCCGTCGCCGTGCCGGTGCGCTCCTTGGCCTCGGTCAGCGCGAGTCGCTCGAGCGCGTTCCGCAAGCCGAGCCGCCCGATCTCGGCGACGCGCTCGGCCGTGACGTTCACGGCGATCGCCGAAGCGAGCCCCGCCGCCGTCGTGCGCTCGAGGTTCGCGTAGTCGAGGCGCGCGCCCTCCTCGTTCACTTTCGCCGTGCCGACGGCGTGCCAACCCCGGAAGTCGATCAGCGGCACGTTGAGGCGCAGGCTGCCCGTCAGGGAGTTGCGCCCGCCACCAGCGCCCGGCACCGTCTGCGCTCCGGCCGCCGTCCCGGTATCGATGACGCTGCCGCCGTTTCTCGCCGGTAGGATCGTGTGGGACGCCGTGCCGTTTCCCGACAACGTCGGAAGCACTCCACCGAGCGCCGTGCGCGAGTCCGCCTCGGCGCGCAAGATGTCGTCGTGGGCGCGGCGCAAATCGGTGGAGCGTGCGCGCAGCATCCGCGCCGCATCCTCCCACGTCGTGATGACGTGCTTGGGGGGCGGCATCGGCGCGAGCATTGGATCGTCGACGACGAGGGGCGGCGGCGAGTCGGGTGACGCGCTCGGGGTCAGCGCGCTCGGCGTGCTCGGAGGAGTCGTGCTTGGCGTGCCCGGGGGCGTCGCGCCCGGCGCTGGCGCCTGCGCCATCGAGAGACCGCTCGCGAAGAGGACCGAGGTGAGAGCTCCTAGAGTCACGAAGCGTGAGCGCATTGCGCAATTAACCACCCTCCTTCTACGAATGGTCCCGTCGAGATCCGTCGCGGAATTCCTCGGGTTCGAATGCGCGGCGCTACGCTCTGGGCATAAAGCCGGTGACGCTTGGCCCGGGTTCCGACCCTCCGGCCGGGAGCTGTCCAGTTTTTCCATGAAGATTCGCTTCATTAGGCTGTGCCTGCGACCGTCGTGGCGAGCAAACCAGGCAAGCCTCGGGAGCCGGCCTCGGGATCGCAAGCCCCCGTGGACTATAAACCGGTGAGCTTGCGACCTTGGTGGATGCTCGCATCGCTCGCGCTCGGCGCGGGCGTGGTGCTTGCTCCGCGCACGGTGCGAGCGGCAGGCGACGCGACCGAGCCGATCCGCATCGAGTACCGCGCCGAGCCGGGCTGTCCCACGGCGGAAGAGTTCAACGCGCAGGTCTTCCGCCGCACGTCGAGCGCTCGCCTCGCGACGGGCGGCGATACCGCGCGCACGTTCATCGTCGGCATCGAGCGCCGGGGCAACACGCTCACGGGCAGCCTCGTCATCCGGCAGGCGGACGGCACGAGCGAATCACGCGAGGTCCGTGGTCCCGAGTGCGGCGAGGTGGCGACGGTGCTCGCTCTGGCGACGGCGCTTGCCATCGATCCCAAGGCGTCACTCGCGGCGGAGCCCGGTCCGATGCCGGCGCCCGAGCTCGAGCCGGCGCCCGAGGCGAAGCCCCCGCCGCTCAAGCAGCCGGAGTCGAAGCCTGGCACACCGAGCGAGTCCGTTGCTTCGCCGGACGAAGTGGACGACGACACCCCCGCGCCGTGGATCATTTCGGTCGGTCCGGCCGTGGAAGCGGCGGTCGCTCCGCGCGTCGCATTCGGCGGCGCGCTCGGCGCCGCCTATCGTCCGGCCGGCGGTGGCGCGATCTCGGCGGTGGGCCTCGAGCTCGACTACCTCGCCACGGGAACGCACCATGTCGGCACCGCAGCGTCGACCTTCGACTTCATCTACGCGCGGCCCGCGCTGTGCTCGGTCGCGCTGCGGTGGCAGGAGGACTCGGGTATCGCACCGTGCCTCGCGAGCGAGATTGGCGCCGTGACGGGCTCTGGCACCGACGTGCCCTACACGTCGACACGAACGCGCATCTGGGCCACGGCGGACATAGGTCTGCGGCTGTTTCAAACGCTCGGCGCTCACTGGTTCGTCGAGGCCGAAGGCAGCGTCGTCTTACCCATCACCCGCTATCGCTACGTCTTTCTCGATCCGAGCACGCCGGTGTACTCGGTTCCGAGCGCCGCTTCCGCCGCCTGGCTCCGCCTCGGCGCCCGGCTCTGGTAGCCGCTTTTCTTCGTGTTTGTTTTTAGTGGCCCCAGCCCCAAAACGGCGTTCTCGGAAAGCTAGGCGTCTCGGAAGCTAGAGCGAAGGGCTGAGGCCGATCTCGTGGCGCACGCCTTCCGGGAGATCGGTGAAGCGCGACGACGGACAGCGGAGGGGCGACTGGAAGCGAGGGCTTCCGACGGGCCAGAGCTGATTCTCGTTTCCCGAGGGCGTGCCGAAGATCGCCGAGGCCGGCTCCGGCTGATCGCAGCTCGTGACGGCTGGTGGCTTGTCGTCGATGCGTGTGGTGAAGGTCGTGCTGAGGCGTGAAAACTGCCCCCATTCCGGCGGCACGGCGATGCGCCCGATCTTCGTGAGCACGAGGCTCGACCTGTCCTCGATCCAGGCGCCGTACCAGACGTTGCCGCTCGGATCGGTCCCATCCTTCGCGAGCCGCAGGCGGTACACCGTGCACGCGCTCCAGTCGTACTTCGCGTGAATCGTGGTCCAGTTGGTGCCGCGCGCCGCCACCCCGAGGACGCGCGCGTCCGGGAACTCGATGTCTCCGAGCTCGGCCGGGAGCGCGGTACCGCCCATCCAGAAGAGGGCCATCTTCGTGAACTCTACCTTCGGCGTCGGGTCCTCCGCCGTCGGGGGAAGCTGGAAACCACCGTGCGCCTGCAGTCCAAAGAAGCCCGTGAGCCCGTTCACGAACGAGAACTGATGCGCCCAGTAGTAGCCGTCGTGCGGCGGATCGCTCTCGGGCAGTACGACCCACTCGATGGAGTCCATGGGCGCAGGCCAAGACCAGTCCGTGTAGAGGTTGGTCGTGCCGATGTTGCTTTGCCCCATCGTCGAGAGGGGGCCTGCTGCGTTAACGGGGCCCGGTGTGCCCACCTCGTTGCAGGTCGGCTCCGCGCGCATGATCGGGATGGGTGCGCCCGCAGTGCCTGCCGGCCCGCCCGCTGTGCCCGCTGCTCCTTTTCCTCCCGCGCCCGGATCCATGCCGCCCTGACCGGCACGCTCACCCCACGAGCCGAGCGGGAACTCGTCCTGGCATCCGGTGAGCGCCGACGCCGCGCAGACCCACCACCCGAGTGCGCCGAGCTTGCGCATACTCTGCGCTCCTAGCACGCGTTAGCGTGAGATGCCGTTGCCGATGACCGAGCGCACGCGTTGTGCGTAAGGACCGTTCGGATGGTTTTTCAAAAAATCGTGTCCGACGCGCGAAGCGGTGTCGCGATCCCCACGCGCCGCGAGCGCCTCGATGCGGAGCACCGTCGCTTCGCTTCCGAGCTGGCGCTTCGGGAACTTTCGCGTGTACTCGTCGAGGAGCTTCAGCGACTGCGTGTAGTCGTGAGCGAGGAACGCGCGGCGCGCCTGCTCGATCGCTCCGAGCTCTTGTCGGAGTGACGCTTCGTTGCTCGGCAGAGCCGAGCGGTAGGCGTTGCCGGCCGGCGCCTTGCTCGGCTCGGCAGGGGCCGGCTCCGAGGCGACCACCGGCTCTTCGGCCGGGGCTGCTGCCGGTGGCGGGCCCGGGAGCCGTGCCGGGGCCCGAGGAGCGACCGCAAGCGGGCCTGCATTGGGGACCGGAGTGCTGGGGTGCATAGCCCACACACCCGCCCAGATGGTCAGTGCGGAGGCCGCCCCCAGGGTCGCCTTGGCGAGCCAGCCCTTGGTGGCGGCGCGGACGCCGGTAGCGACGGTGCTCGCCGTGAGCAGCCCGCCGATGCCAATTCCCGCGAGAATTTGCCCGCGGCTGCGCGCCGGCATCGCGTCGGATCGGCCCGCCCGAAGCAGCGAGGCTTCGAACTCGTCGGCGCCGAGTTCCTCGAGGAGGCGGGTCGGATCACTCATCTTCGACTTTTCGCGTCTTGCTTCTTATGCCCAGTCCGGCCTGCTTTGTACTTCTAATGCCGGCCCCCACCAATTGAGCCTGCTCGTGAAACACTTCTCGGGCCCTCCGGAGCCGGGTCGCGACCGTCCCCCTCGGCAAAATGAGCAGGCTCGCCGTTTGGTCGATGGAGAGCTCCTCGAGCTCGAAGAGGACGAAGACGGCCCGGAGCTCCTCCGGCATGGCGTCGAGCACGCGGTCGAGCAGCGCCCGCGCCTCGAGGCGCTCGGTGAGCTCCTCCGGATTGAGCGACGCCTCGAGTGGGTTCACGCTCAAGCGCTGCTCAGCCGCTTCGCGCCGGTGGTACGAGCGCCGCACGTGCGACGCGACCCGCGTCGCGACGCCGACGAGGAAGCTGCGCTCGCTGCCGGGGTGGATCTTGGACAGCTTGTCGTTCGCGATCAAGAACACCTGTTGAGTCGCGTCGTCGACGTCGGCCGCGGGCACGCCGAAGCGGCGCAGCGAACGCCACACGAAATCCAAGTGATCGCCGACGAGCTTGCGCAGCGCGGGCGGCGCGTTCGAAGGGGCGAGGATCGTCTCCGGGAGCGATTCCTCGGACGGTAGCTCCTCGTCTCTCCGGCCCTCCACTTCCGAAGGATCTGCGGCGCTGGAGGTGGCGGTCATGCGAACGGAGGAAATCCTCGAACCGTCAGTGTACGGCCGTCGCCTCGCGCGTGCCATAACGCTGAGTGGCGCCGACCGCGATGTTTTGCGAAGTTAGTGTGCCTTTGGAAAAATTCGACGGAGCCGAATGTCCGACGTTCACACTCGGTTCCTGGACGCCCCGCTAGTTCTTTTGGAAGACGCGGATGTAGTCGACCTCGTAACGCACGGGGAACGTGGTGCCGCTCAGGCTCCCGCCGTTGTTACCGCCGAGCGCGAGGTTCACGAGCATGTACGCCTTCTGCTTGAACGGGCTCTTTCCGTCGGCGTTCAGCATGCTCGAGAGCTCCGTCGTGTTCATGACCTGGTCGTCGAGGTAGAGATCGATCCTCTGGTCATCCCAATCCATGCGCCAGACGTGAAACTCGTTCGACCAGCCGGAACCGAGCGAGCTCAGGGATTTCGTTTGTGAATCCCACTTCGCTTGCCACTGCGTGCTCGTGCCGCAGGCGACGTTGGCGAGCACCTTGCCGGAGTAGTACTCCATGATGTCGACCTCACCGTTCGACGGCCATTCTCCGCTCACGCCGAGCGTCCACCACGCGGGCCACATGCCGCCCGACGTGGGAATGCGCGCCCGCATCTCGAAGCGTCCGTACTGAAAGCTCTGGAGCCCGCTCGTGTTCAGGCTCGACGACGTGTACTCGGCGTACTGGCGCGTCGTCTTCCAGTCACCGCTGCCCGTGTAGCTCGGGTTCTCGACGCGCTCCTTGCGTCCCTCGATCACGAGGAAGCCGCCGGCGACGCTCGCGTTGTCGTCCTGGTACCACTGGTCTTCCTCATTTCTGACGAAGCCGTGCTCGAACTTCCAATTCTTCGGATCGGGCGCGCCGTCCTGATCGAACTCGTCGTGCCACACGAGCGTGTAGCCGGGAGGAACGTCGATGGTGCCGTTCGAGCCTGCCGCGCCGCTCGCACCGGCCGTGGCGCTCCTTCCCGCGCCGCTTCCCGCGCCGCCCGTGTCTCGTCCGCCTTCTCCCGCGCCGCTACCGCCGCGCCCGCCGCGTCCGCCGCCTGCCCTGCCGCCGCTCGCTGCTCGTCCGGCGTCGCCGGTCGTCCCGCTTCCTGACCCCGCCGTCGAAGCGCCGCTGCTTCCTCCTCCCGTTTCGCTCTGGCCGCCCGTTGCACCCGTT
>DASUGE010000288.1:0-2217 GCA_036274215.1 Polyangiaceae bacterium
GCCTCCGCACCTCGAGCTACGACGACAAGGAAGGCAACAAGCGCTACCGCACGGAAGTCGTCGCCAACAACATCATTCTGTCCGGCGGCGGTCGCGGCGGCCCCGGTGGTGGCGGCCCGCGCTCGCAAGAAGGCGGCGCTGAACCCGAAGGCTCCCAAAGCGCTGGCGGCGGCTACGGGGACCAGGACTACGGCGGTGGCGGCAGCGACGACGAGATCCCGTTCTGAGCGGGCTAGAGCGGGGTAGGCACCGAAGAACGGTGGTCAGAGCAATCGGGATCCCCGTCGCGCTTGCGGCCCTCGTCGCCGCGAGCGGCTGCTCGCGCAAAGCGAGCGAGCCCGCCCCGACTGCGGTCGCGATCGCTCCGTTCGCGGCAAACGCGACCGGTCCCAAGGCGGCGCCCAGCGCGAGCGCGAGCTCGTCAGCGCCGGCCCCGGCTCCGGACGCCGGAGTGGACACGGCGACCGACGCCGGAACGGACGCGCCCGCCGAGCCCGGAAAGCCGACGGCGGAGCAGTGCATCGACGCGAACGAAACCGCGCAGCGGCTCACGCGCGCGGGATCGCTCGGGCCGGCGCAAGAGCAAGTCGAAATTTGCCTCGATTCGGCGTGTCCGGAACCCATCCGCGCCGACTGCGGCGAGCTCGACAAGCAGATCCGCATGGCCATGCCGACGGTCGTCTTCGACGCGCACGACAAGAGCGGTGCGACGGTGACCGCGGTGAAGGTCACGATGGACGGGACAGTCATCGCCGAGAAGCTCGACGGCTCGCCCCTCTACGTGACTCCCGGCAAGCACACGTTCCAATTCGAATCGCCGGGCCTGCCGCGCACGTCGAAGACGCTCGTCTTCAACGCGGGCGAAAAGCGCAGCGAGCGCGTCAACATGATCGACATGACGGGACCGCTTCTGCGGACGACCGGTCTCGTCCTAGCCGGCATCGGCGTCATCGCGATCGGCTACGGCTCGTACCGCGGGATCCGCGCCAAGACGACCTACGACGACGCACTCGAGCACTGCCCGAACGGCCCCAATTCGTGCACCGCCGCTGGGGAGGAGGGCGGCGAGGAAGCGCATGACCACGCCGCGGCTGCCACTACGTCGATCATCGTCGGGAGCGTGCTCGTCGCCGGCGGCGCGGCGCTTTACCTGTTCGTTCCGGCCGAGGGCTTTCGCGTCACGCCGGTGGTTCAGCAGGGCGGGCTCAGCGTGACAGCGGGGGGAACGTGGTGAGCCGAAAGCTTCCGTTCGTTCTGTTTCTCGTCGCTGGATGCGCCAACATCCTCGGCTTCGAGGATCTCGAACAGGCGCCGCCGCCCCCGCCTCCCGTCATTTGCGCGAGCTACGTCTCGCCGTGCCCGTCCGGTTGCGACGAGTGCAGCCTGCGCTGCGTGGATCTCGATTCGGATCCCTCGAACTGCGGCGCCTGCGGAACGCAGTGCTCCGGAGGCCGAGCCTGCAAAGCCGGAGCGTGCGTTTGCGCCGAAGGCACCGAGGCTTGCGGGGGTCTCTGCACGAAGCTCGACGACGACGTCATGAATTGTGGTGCCTGCGAAAACGTCTGTCCCCCAGGCGGCGCGTGCACCGACGGTGTCTGCACCGAGCCGTCCATCTTGAGCACCGGGCAGGGCCTGCCCGGCAGCATCGTCAGCGACGGAACGCGCCTGTATTTCAGCACCGCTACGGGTATCTACTCGATGGAGAAGGACGGGAGCGATCTCCAGACGCTCACGACGCAGACGAGCGTGGTGAGCCTCGCGGTCGGCGGTGACGAGCTCTTCTACCGCGGCTTTTCGATCGACAAGATCCCGCTCGCGGGCGGCACGCCGACGAACCTCGTCCCGTCGACCACTTCCGGGGCGCTCGCGGTCGACGCGACGAGCGTCTACTACGGCGACTCCGTCAGCGTGAGCTCGGTGCCGATCGGCGGCGGTACACCGGTCGTGCTCATCACCGGCACCGCGGGCTCTACCGCCATCGCGGTCGACGCGACGTACGTCTACTTCGGCTACTCGTCGACCGTGTATCGAACGCCGCTCGACGGCGGAAGCCAGACGCCGCTCGGCACTGCCCCGAGCACCGTGCAGGACATCGAGCTCGGCACGGGCTTTCTCTATTACGCGGCAAGCTACGTCGGAGCACTCGCCCTCGACGGGAGCTCGACCCGCGAGCTCTCGACGCGGGGAGGCGCGACGAAGTCGAGCCGGCGGCCTCGC
>DASUGE010000289.1:0-9397 GCA_036274215.1 Polyangiaceae bacterium
TCTAGGTTCACGGTCGGTAGGTATTCTTCAATCAGCCGTTTTCCAAATTCGCGCTTCGTAAATGAGTTGGCGGTGATCATTCCGACCGACGCGCCGTCTCGTCCGAGCTGAAAGAAGCGCTGCGCGAAGGGGACAGCTAGCGAGTATTCCCGATATGCAGCGGAATACATCGCGCGGTACCTGTCCCGCAGCACCGCATCCTTCACCGTAATATACGGCGGATTCCCCACCACCGCCGCGTACTGCTTGAACAGCACGTCCCGCGCCGCCTTCGGATCCTCGAGCGCAAAGTGCGCTCCCTCCCACGCGACCGGATCCGTCCCTTCAACGAGCGCCAGCTGCCCGAGCTGCGGGTTATAGAGCAGCGAATCCGCCACCGCGAGATGCAGCGGCAAGCGCGGCGCGTCCTTCAGCCGCTGCATGCCGCACTTTTCGACGAAGGCGAGCGTCAAGCGGAAGCGGGCGATGGCGACGGCGTACGGGTTGATGTCGGCTCCCGCGATCGCGTCGAGCGCCTTGGTGGCGGCGGCGCGTGGCGTGAGGCCGGGCTCGGCTTGCAGGCGCCGATCGAACAGACGCTCGAAGGCGCCGAGCAGGAAGTGCCCGCTGCCGCAGGTGGGATCGATCAGTGTCGTTTCGTCGAGGCCGAAGCGCTCGAGCGCGGGGTCGAGCGTGCGATCGAGGATGAACTTCTCGACGAAGCGGGGCGTCTGCAGCAGGGCGTAGCGCTTGCGCACGTCCTCGCTGAGGTCCTGGTAGAGGTCGCCGAGGAAGCGCGTGTCGGCGCCGCCGAAACGAAACGCGGGCGCTTCGGCGGTCGGGCTCCGGAAGAGCTCGAGCAGCTTGCGCGCCCCTTCCGCTGAGGGAGCGAGCAGCCAGACCGGGTTGTGGCGCGCGTCGAAGAGCTCAGCGGCGGCGGGCAAGCGCGAGAGCTCGCGGAAGACGGTGAGCAGGTATTCCCGCTCTGACAGCGAAGGCGCGAATTGCTGGAACGCTTTCCAGCTGTCTTCAGCGCCCGGCCCGGCAATGCGGTTCCGTCCGAGGAGACCGCGATCCTCGAGAGTGCGCACGAACACGCACGAGAGCAGCCACGACGCCGCCACCTGTTCCACGAACGCGCGGCGCCACTCGGGATAGGCGTCGCCCGTGCGCTGGGCCTGCTTGTCCGCAGCGTGGCGCGCTTCGAGCGCTTCGGTCACCGCCGCTGAGTCGTCGGCGCGTTTCAGGAGGTCGGCGGCGAGCTCCTTGAGCAGTGGCTTGACGGCTGCGAGCAATGCCTCGCCCGCCAGGGGGGCTTGCGGATCCGCCTGAGCGTCGAGCTCGGACGCTTTCGACTTCTTCTTGCGTGCGGCCATGGTCTCAAGCCGCCGTACGGCGGCGCTCCTTCACCCACTCGAGCGGCACCCAGAGCGTCTGGGGCAGGCCGACCTCCGGGATCGTCAGCTCGCCGTTGATGCGCGGAACGCCCGCTTCATCGTGGCTCGGCACGAGCAGGAAGATGGCCGCGGATTGAGGGTCGCGCGACGCCTCGAGCAAGCGCTTCAAGAACCCGTCTAGCCGAAAGCGCGCGAGGAGGCCCGGCTGCACCAAGAGCAGTGGCTCGGGAGCCGGCAGAAGTTCCCTGGCCACACGCTCGGCCGCCTGCTGCGCCACGCTGCGCAGCTCTTGCCAATCGTCACCGCCCGGGCCGACTTGGTCGGCGCGGTAGAGCGTGTCCGGGTCGACGTCGAGCTCCTTCACGAGGGCGCGGATGGCGCGCGAGAAGGCTTCATCCAGCGAAACACGCTTGATATTGAGGACGTCCGTGAGCGCGAGCGCGGCTTCGGCGGCTTTGTGCGCGTGCACGGCGAGCACCTTCAGCGTGCGGCGATCCTGCGTG
This sequence comes from Polyangiaceae bacterium, assembly GCA_036274215.1. Classification (GTDB taxonomy): domain Bacteria; phylum Myxococcota_A; class Polyangia; order Polyangiales; family Polyangiaceae; genus PMG-095. Next base: position 1,880 of record DASUGE010000289.1, read on the forward strand.
ATCCGGAGGCGCTCCTCGAATTCCTCGAGCGCGATGTACCTCGGATCGAGCACCTGCTGGGAAGACGTGAGGGTCGGAATGGTCGCGACGGACGGGAGGCGGGTGTGGTCTGTCGCGCGACGTTCGCCAGGGCGCACGTATTCGCCGCCTTCTTCGTCCCATTTGAGGCCCAATCCCTCCACGAGCGCGTCGAGCTCGGGATGGTCCGGCAGTGGCGAGGCTTCCGGATAGCGGCTGAGGACGCGCTGCTGGATGTCGACGGGCGTGAGCCGGCCGATGAGGATCGCTCCGCTGAGCTCCAGCGCGCGTTTGGGCTCGAGGCCACGCGGGTAGATCTCGAGACGGGTCGAGCGGGCGGCGCGCTCGCTCGCGAGGGTCGCAAGCTCCGTGAGTCGCTCGGGGGACAGCGCCTCGAGCGGGGTGCCCGTGACCGAGGCGGAGAGCAGGCGCGCGACTTCTCCGGATGACGCGAGCACGGCTCGGGCGGAGAGCTCGTCCGCCAATTGTCCGAGCGCTTCGAGCGTCGGGAGCAGCGACGCATGGGCAAAGAGCCAGGGTGTTCCGCGGAGTCGCTCCCAGGCGAGCCCCGCTTCTTCCTCGCGCTCGACCTGCGCCACGATGCGCAGCAGCGCGGCGGCCATCGTGACCAAGAGCTCGCGGGGAGAGGAGCCGTCGCTCGGAATGCGCTCGGTGAAGAGCCCCGCGGCGCGCTCGACGGGCACGGCGCCGCCCGCTTCGTCCACGATGCTGTGCGCGAGCTGGCAGAGCTCCGGGAGCGCTTCGTGCGCGGCCCACACCTCCCGCTCTTTACCGAGCTGGAGGTAAAGGTTCGCCCGCGTCATCTCGAGAGCGCGCGCTACCTCGATCACGGGGACGCCGACGCGCCCCAGGAACGGTGCCTCGAGCCCGAACAAGACGCGGAGGTTCTGCGCGCGTTTTGCTTTCTTCGCGGGCAGGAGCGCTTCAATCCAACCTTCGACGGTGGTCGGCCGTTTCTTCGCGTTTGAGCGCGTGTTCTCGGCCTCGAGGACCTGGCGGATCGCGTCGACGGAGGCCACGCCTTTGCGCGCGAGCGTTTCGATCTGCTGCTCGGGGGCCTGCGCTACGGCGGAGAGCGTCTGAAGACCCGCGTCGCGCAAGACGAGTGCGGCGCTGGGCTCGAGCCCCGACGTGCCGAGGAGTAGATCCTCCCCGCGGTAGGCGGGAAAGAACGGCTTGGGCGGCTCCGGTGTGAGTGAACGCGCCGTTTTCCACGCGTCCCTGAAGGCGAAGATCTCTCGCGCTACCAGTCGTCCCACGCCGCGAACGGCGGACAGGCGATTCTCCGGGAGAGCGAGCAGATCCTTGGCCAGCGTGAGGCCCGCGCGATCGAGCGCGTTTCGAGCCCGCACGGAGAGCGGGAGGGCTTCGATGGGTTGCTCGGGTGAGACAGTCGTGAAATCGACGCTGAGTGCGGGCGTCGGCTCGGGAGGCTCGGGGTCGCCTGCTCGAGCGACGGTCTCGGGTGCGGCGACTGGAGCTCGAACGGTGCTCTCGAAGCAGCGGTTGTAGGCCTTTCGCATCGCCGTGGCGCTCTCGAACCTCGCGGACACCTCGCGGTGCAGCGCGCGCTCGAAGAACGGGACGAGCTGGTCACGAACTGAAGCGTCGAAGCGCTCGGCGGCGAGCACGATCTCGGCTTCGGGCTCGAGCGCCGGCGCGCCGGCGACGGAGAAGCCCGGGCGCACACCCGTGAGCATTTCATGCAGCGTCACGGCCGCGCTCCAGCGATCGGCAGCAGCATCCCAGGCGCCGCGAAGGCGGAGAAACGGATCGCGGTACACGGCGGTACCGATGCTCAAGTGCGTGCGTCCGACTTGGCCCGGCTGCTCGTCACGCAGATTGAGCGCGAGAGAGAAATCGAACAGCGTCAGGTGGTGCGCTTTCTTGCCGAGCGCGCCGACGCCCAGGTTCGCGGGCTTGATGTCACGGTGCAGGATTTGGCGCTCTTCGAGCTCCTCCAGGGCCAGCAGCAGGTCCTCACCGAAGCGACTGCCGTAGTCGAGGGACACGACGCCTTGGCTGGCGAGGTGGCGCTGCAGCGTTTCTTCACCCGCTTTGGCGAGTAACAGGCAGGTACGCCCGCTGAGCGTTCGCTCTTCGAGGAACTGCACGATGCGAGCGTGTCGAAGCGTCGCGAGCGCGCGGCCCTCCTCGGCCAGCCGCTGGTCGTCGTCTTGGGTGAGCGCCACCTTGAGCGCCAGGGCGCGCCCGTCCCGCTCCACTTCGAGCACGCGCGACGACGCGCCCTGCCCGAGGACGCCGAGCACGGTGAGATCCGTCCCGAGGACATCGCCTTTGCGAGCTTCGAGGGGGTTCACCTCGGCGGTCTCGACCTCGGGCTCGGGAGCGGTGGCCGCGTCCAGCAAGAGCTCCAGCCACTGCTCGACGTCATCGGCGCGGTTGATGGGCTTGGATTCGGTGGCGAGCGTGATGGCTTCGGCCACGCGCGACGGGATCGCGTTGGCCGCGGCGCGTGGATCGAGCCGATGCTCGCGGGCAAGCCGCTGGTCGAGCTCGAGAACGCTATCGGCCACGGGCCGGCCCGTGAGCACCAGGTACGCCAGAGCGCCGAGGCTGAACACGTCGGACACGGGACTGCGCGCGTCCGGATTCTCGCGTAGCTCAGGAGCTTGATAGAGCGCCCAGGGTTCGCCGGCCATGGCCGACCAGTGAATGGTCGGCGTCACGTCGCGACCCATGCCGAGCTGGAAATTGTACAGGCGCACCTCGAGGGCGCCGGCTTCACCCTCGCGGACCAGGACCGCTCCCGGGCACAGCGAGCCATGCACGACGCTTTTTCGATGGCAGTAGTGCAGCGCGCGAGCCATCTGCTCGATGAGCTCGATACGCTGGTCGAAGCTGAGCTCGGGGTGGCTGCGCAGGAAAGCGTCGAGCGGAATGCCGTCGAACGCATCGAACAACACCGTCGGGCCGAGCGGCGAGTCCGTGACGTACTCGAGCAAGCGCAGCACGCCGCGGTGGTCCTTTACGTCCTCGAGCAGGCGCGCTTCGCGATCCGCCGCGCGGCGAAGCTGCTGCCGCCGCTCCACGCTCGTCTGCTGAGGCACGAGGTAAATCCGCGCGCGCCGCTTGAACGCGGGGGTCTGCGCATGTTGGGCCGCGCGATCTTGGTAGCCCGAGCCTTCCTCCAAGATGGCGCCCAGCTCATACTCACCGACTCGCGCGACGCCCTTACTTGCCCGCACGCCGATGGCCTCGAGCGCCGCCGCCACCGCCTTCATTTGGGGCGCATTGATGCGCAGCCGGCTTCCAGGCTCTGCACCGGGGAACGCGTGGTTCTTCACCGCCTCGAGCAGCCCCTTGCGCGTCACCACGCAGTGATCGCCCCAGTTGGTGAAGCGCATTTGCGCGTCGGGGTGGCTCAAGAACACGAGCGGCTGCACCCACGGACAACGAATCTGGTCACGCAATCGCGCTTGAATCAGGCTCTTCAAGACCTTCGACTTGAAGTTCGTCAGCTTGAGCGGCGGATCCATGTACCGCGACGGCTCACCGGGGGCCGTGCGCCGCCAATCCACGGTATCGCCTTCATAGACGCCCGGGCCGCTCTTGATCTCGATGACGTAGATTGCCGAATATCCGAGCACGATCGCGTCGATCTCGAACAAGCGGCCCGTCGATGGATCCAGAAACTCGACGAGCTCCCAGAGTTGATACGGATCTACGTCGGGCAGCGTCTCGCGCAAGAACGCAAGCGCCTCCTGCTCGTGGGCGTACGCCGATTGTCCCTGAAGGACGATGCGCGCCTTGCTCAGCACTACTCCCCCGTCACCAGCGCTTGTGCCTGGGCGGCGTCGCGAGGATCCGCGTCGGGCGAAATGATGAGCTTTGCTCCCGGCCGCACTTCCGTGGGCTCGCCATGCGCCAGAACGCGAGCTCGCTTGGAGGCGTTCAGCAGACCCCCTGCGAGAGCGGCTATTTGGCGCACCCCCGGCGGCGTCGCCACACAGAGGACCTGCGCTGGCCAATCGAGATCGCGGCCCTCCGCGAAGGCGCGGATCAGAGCGGCCGTCGCGCTTGGCCCGGCTACGACGAACCGGTCGGCCGCGCCCACGGGTGGCACATCGAACGGCCCGAGCACGAGCTCCCAGCTCGCGGCCGCCGCGGTGAGCACGTCCACGACGTCCGTTGCGGGCGCGGCGCGCTCCACCGTTTGAAACAGGGCGGCCGCGTCGACCCCGTCGAGCGACTCCCACTCGGGACCGAACGCTTCGTCCTCGGCGCACCCCTTGATGGCGAACACCGTCCGCGCCCCAAACGCGCCAGGCCACTGCACGTTCGCATCGCGCAGCATCACGTCGATGCGGTCGGCATCGCTGAGGTCCCCGCGCACCTCGCCCCAGAGGGCCTGAGCGTCCGCCCCGAACCGGCGCTTGCTGGGTGTCCTAGCGTCGATGAACCTGAGGCAAGTCAGGGCAGCGCGGTAATAGGCAAGGGTCGTGACGGACACCAGAGGGGGAGCGTAACTCCGGCGGCGGCGGTTTCCTAGTCTGCGTCGAGGACGTGCTCGAAGGAGCCTGCGGCTCAGGCGCTAGTGCCCGCGTGACGAGATCGGCGAGCTCCAACGGCGGCGCTTGCTGGAAGGGGCTCGCTGCATTACCGCCATGAGCGTGATGACACACGGACGTCCGTCGAATTGACGGGCAGGCCCCTACGACCGCCGCGCTTGGCGCCAGCGGCGGCGCGCGCGGCGGAGCGCGCTCACGTCGGCAAACCCGACGAGGTACGCGATTTCCTTCTCGGGCAGCGCGACCAGCTCCAGCGCGCCAACGCGCTCGCGGCGTGCCCCATCGACGAGCTCGCTCCACGACGTGCCTTCCCGCTCGAGCCGGCGTTGCGCGGTACGCGGAGGGACTTTCATGCGGCGTGCCACCGAGGCGAGCGTTTCCGCGAAAAGCCGCGGGTTCTCGGCGAGCAGCGCGCGCAACGTGGCTGACAAGGAGACGCTGTCGGGCAACGCCGCTAGAGCGCGTTTGGCGAGCGCGTCGTGAAGGGCGGAGATGGCACCCGGGGGCGGTTCGATAGCGGCCACCAGCACCTGCTCGCTGAAAACGACCTCGTTGTGCGCGGCCTCGAATACGGGCTGCACGCCGAGAACCCCCGTGAGCTCCTCCACGGCTCCGAGTGCCCCGTGCGCAAAGCTGACGCACTCGGGTTTCGCGCCACCTCCGACGAGCACCCGCGCCGCCGATGTCACCTCGAGCGCGGCGAGCTCGGCCAACACGGCGCGCGCGGTCGTGCTCTTGCCCGGGTGCCGGAACCGAACGGTGCCGCCGCGCGCGTCGCGCACGAAGCTGAAGCGCTCGCCGTCCGCCCACAAACGCTGATAGGCGAGCGCCCGTGCGAGGCCTTCGCCGAAGGTCGCGCTCGACATCAATACGAGCCCGGCGGCGTCGTAGGTCTGTTCGTCGCGAACGCCGAGCAACGCCAGCGCGAGCCCCGCGGCTCCGAGCTCGTCGGCGCACGCCTCGAGGAGCGCATCGGCGCGCCGAAAAGGCACGCGCGCCTCCGGCGTAGTCATTTCATCCAGTGAGACGGCGGCACGCCGGCACACGGCCCCCGCGTCGCGGCCCGAGCGTTCGAGCAAGCGGACGAGTCGTGACGTCATGCGCCCCGAGACGCCGCCCGTGGGCTCCGTGGCATGGCCGGCCCCCTGTTTCGGCGCGCGCGGCCCGCGCCCCCTCGCGGCGGGCGTCCTAGAGTACTCGGCGATGCTCCGGCTCATCAGGCTCATGATTCTAACGTTCCTCGCGACGGTCCGCGCCCGCTTCAAGAACGGGCCCCTCAGGCCCTCCTGGAGCTTTTCTTTCGAAGCTACGGTGCGCTTCTTGCGGCGGGACTGGGACGAAACCAGCGCTTGGAGCTTGCCGCGACTGCGGGCGGAGCTCGACGCGCGCCCCTACCCGCGCGACGTGCTGAGGCGCGTGACGGTGCGCGACGGCGAGCTCGGAGGCGTTCCGGCTCGCTGGTTCGTTCCCCCCGGACCGAGCGGCATGACGGTGCTCTTTTTTCACGGCGGCTCGTACATTTACGGGTCGGCTCGCACCACCCACTCCGACGCGCTCGCACGCATCGCCCTCGCGAGCGGCACGACCGTCATCGGCGTCGACTACCGTCTGGCACCCGAGCACGTGTACCCGGCGCAGCTCGAGGACGCCGAGCGCGCTTTCGAGGCACTGCTCGCGACGACGAGCGTCGAGCACGTCATCGTCGCGGGCGACTCGGCGGGGGGCAACCTCGCGTTGAGCCTCGAGCTCGCGCGCCGCGACCGGGGCGCTCCGCTGCCACGCGCGTGCGTGTTGATTTGCCCTTGGTCCGACCTCACGATGCCGGGGCGCTCGTTCGTCGAAAACGAGCCGTTCGACTTCGGCACCCGCGAAGCGCTCCTGCGCCACGCCCGCGCCTTCGCCGGCGAGCTTGAGCTCGAGGACCCGCGACTCTCGCCCGTGAACGCGCGGCTCGGCGGGCTCACGCCCGTGCTCGTCGTCGCGGGCGAGGTCGAGATTCCGCGCGACGACATCCTCGCGCTCGCGGCTGCGCTCGAAAAAGCGAACGTCGACGTGACCGTCCACGTCGCGCCGGACCTGCCGCACAACCCGCCGCTCTTCGCCGCCTATCACCCGGAAGCCCGAGCGTGCGTCGAAACGATCGGAGCGTTCGTCCGGCGCTTCGGCTGACGGCGACGGCGCGGCCCCGCGCCGTGAGCTCCCCGCGGGTTACTTCGGCGCGCGGAAGATGCAGGACAGCTCCGAGTACCAGAGGTCGCTCGGTCCAACCGCTAAGGAGTAGATGGAACGGTCGTCGCTGCCGGGAATCGTCGTCTTGCTCTGGAAGGAGAGCGGGGCCTTGACGATGCCGCCGCTGCCCGACCCGTAGTACGCGAAACCATCCGCGATCGTCATCGGCAGGCCGCCGAAGTCCTCGACGATCGCCGGCGCCTCGCCGATGGGGGTGCGCGTCACGACGAGGTCGAAATCCGCGGTGATCTCGGAACCGAACAGGACACGGTCGATGACGCGGAAGCTGCCGAGCGCGAGCTCCGCGCGCGGAAGCGACTGCACCAGCGTGGCCGTGCCGCCCGCCACCGGCATGCTGAACAGCCGGTAGTCCGTGTCCGACAAGAATCCGTCGGATTCAATCCAGTAGAGGGTATCGCCGTCGACGTCGAGGACGGCGACCTCGTCTTCGCGCGCGATGACGAGGGTGCTCGCGTCGGTCGCGGGATCGAGCCGGTAGATGCCGTCTTCGGAGCCGACTTTCGCGTAGTACATGAAGTCATCGTGGAGGACAGGCCCCGCAACCACGGTGCCCTGCACGACCTCGACGGGCTCTCCACCGCGTCGATCCAGGCGGGCGATGCCAGGCACGACCACGCCGGCGAGCATGTAGACGCTGTCCCCGCTGAGAATGAACTTGCCGTAGAGCGACGCGCCATCGTCCGTGTAGAGCGTGGTC
>DASUGE010000290.1:0-2061 GCA_036274215.1 Polyangiaceae bacterium
GGCTTCCAGGCTCCGGAGGGCGTGCCGATGGACTTTCACCCCGAGGGTGAGAGCACCGTGCGCAACAAGCGCCAAGTCTTCGCGAGCAGCCGCCCGCCCGCCAAGAACGGCAGCAACTCCTAGGCGCGCGCTAGAGTAGCCGCGTGACCGATCTGGCGGCGGCAGCGGCAAGCCTGTTCACCGTGGGCTTCGCCGGCCCCGCTCTCGATCGTGACCTCGAGGGACTCATCGAGCGCGGTGTCGGCGGCGTCGTCTTGTTCTCGCGCAACGTGGGGGCGCCCGCGGAGGTGCTCGAGCTCACGCGGAGCCTCAAGCGGCGCGCCGGGCGACCGCTGCTCATCGCCGTCGACCAAGAAGGCGGCAGCGTGGCGCGACTCAGGAACGGATTCACGCGCCTGCCCCCGCTCCGTGCGCTCGGCACGCACGGCGACCAAGCGCTCGCCCGCGAGCTCGGCCGCGTCGTCGGCAGCGAGCTGGCCGCCGTCGGCATCGATTGGGACTTCGCGCCCGTGCTCGACGTCGATACGAACCCGGACAATCCCGTGATCGGCGCCCGCTCGCTCGGCGCCGAGCCGGCACGCGTCGCGGAGCTCGGCACGGCCTTCGCGGAGGGCCTCGGCGATCGCGGCGTCGCGGCCTGCGCCAAGCATTTTCCCGGGCACGGCGACACGCGCCAGGATTCGCACTTGGCGCTGCCGCGCCTGCCGCACGCCCTCGAGCGCCTCGAAGCCGTCGAGCTCGTGCCCTTTCGCGCGGCCGCGGCCGCCGGCGTGCCTTCCATCATGGCGGCGCACATCGTGTTCGAAGCGCTCGACGCGGAACGTCCCGCGAGCATGAGCGCCCCCGTGCTCGCGCTCTTGCGGGAGCGCCTCGGCTACGGCGGCGTGATCGTCACCGACGATCTCGAGATGAAGGCCATCGCCGACCATTTCGCGATCGAGGAAGTCGCGGAGCGTGGGCTCGCTGCCGGCGTCGATGTCTTTCTGGTGTGCCACACGGCCGCGCTTGCGCATCGCGCCATCGATGCCATCGTTCGTGCTGTGCACTCCGGACGCGTGAGTGAGGAAACGTTGGAGCTCGCCGTCGGGCGCGTCGCGCGCTTCACGGAGCGTTTCGCTCGTCCGCCCGCCACGTCGTCCGACCTCTCGAGCCTCGACAGCGAGCCGCATCGGGCCGTGGTCGCTCGGCTCGGCTCCGCGCCGTGATGAAGCCCGCCACGGCCGCTCTGGTTCTGTCCGTGACGATCGGGCTGACCGCGGCAAGCTGCGCTTCGGACGGCGACCAGGCCGCCGACCCGAAGCGCGAAGCCTCCGCGCAGTGTCTGTCGCAAGCAGGCGGCCTGTACGAGCGGAAGATCGCGCCGCTGCTCGCGACCGATCGCCCGAAGACGTGCAATCAATGCCACCTTTCGGGCATCGATCTCTCGCTCTTCGTGCGGGACGACATGTGCGAGACGCGCGCCTGCCTGCTGGAGCTCGGGCTCGTGGACCTGGCCAATCCGGACGAGAGCGCCGTGCTCGGCTGGATCGAGCGCGCTCACCCGGACAGCACGCTCATCACGCAAGAGGTCATCGATCAGGAGTACGACGCCTTCAAAGAGTTCGTGGAGCAGATCGCCCGCTGTGGGGGCGAAGCTTGCCCGGGCGTCGCCTGCCCCGCCACTTCCGGCAAGCAGGACTGCGGCGCAGCGGCCGACGCGGAGCACGTCGCGTTCTTGGTTCCCGAAGGCACCGCGTGTGATCCACCGACCGTCGAAACGCAGTTTCGCGACACCGTTTACGTCTGGCGCGATCGCTGCGCCCCGTGCCACTTCTCGAGCTCCGACGGCCCCGACGGTCCCATCGCGCCGCAGTTCATCAACGTCGAAAACAACTGCAACGCGGGCTCTCTAAAGACGTTCCACAGCGTCGTCACGTCGAGCCTGATCGACGCCCGGGACCCGACGCACAGCCTCCTGCTCCGGAAGCCGCTCGAAGTGAGGGCGGGCGGCGCCTTACACGGCGGCGGCGCGAAGTTCAGCGGTACGGACGACGTGATGTACCAGAGTATTTTGAGTTTTGT
>DASUGE010000291.1:0-9972 GCA_036274215.1 Polyangiaceae bacterium
GTAGAGCGTCGCTCCCGCACGAGTGAGCAAAAGTGCTGCGCCTTCGAGCGGACGACCGACGAAGTAGAGGAAGTGACTCTCGGCGCGGAACGGATAGCGATTGCCGCGATAGTTTCGCGCGCGCGCGAGGCCAGAAACGAGAAGTGCCGGACCGTCGAGCTTCGAAGCGAGTCGCTCGCGCCGAGCCTGGAGAGCAGCAACAGGGGTTGATTCCGGCCACATCGAAATGGTGTCTTTCGCCGATCCGAGAGGGCTCGCGCCTCGTAGTCGCTGGAAGCTGGCGGGCGCCACAGCGTAGCAGATAGACTGCCGCGCCGAAGTCGCCGGAAACCATCGGGGTCCGGCCAGCATAGGAGCGGCGTGGCGCGAAACCGTCCAGGTTTCTCGCGCCGCGCGGGCTCGACAAACCATCTACAAAGGACGATTTCTCACATGGCTTTCAATTTCTCGAAGACCCTCTCCACGGCGGCTGCAACCGGGCTAGTGCTCGGCGCGATCACGGCTTGCGGTGGCAGCACTCCTCCGGCCGACGCGCCGCCCGCACCGGCGGCGACCGAAGCGGCGCCCGCCGAGGCAGCGCCTGCCGACTCCACGGCGCCTGCGGGCGATGAATCGGCCGCTGCGGCCGAGGGCAAGTCCTGCTGTAAGGGCATGAACGAGTGCAAGGGCAAGGGCGGCTGCAAGACGGACACGAACGGCTGCGCCGGCAAGAACGAGTGCAAGGGCAAGGGCGGCTGCAAAGCCAACTGCCCGAAGTAAAGAGCGTCAAGTGAGCGAGCGGCCGCCGTCACCCAAAGTCGGTGCGGCGGCCGCCGCCATTTCGAGGCGCTTCGAGCGTCGGCTTGGGACCGGCGGCGGCTGTCGGCCGTCGACCTCGTAGCCGCCAGAACGCTTCAACCCGGCACGCTTCATCCGCCTGGGGGAACCAGCTAGAGTTCTAGCATGACGCCCGCGCGCCTCGGTTTGCCGGATCTCGGCGTCGGCGTCGGGCTGCGCGTGCCCCACTACCGGCGCTTGTTCGCCGAGCGGCCGCCGCTCGACTTCGTCGAAGTCATCAGCGAAAACTTCATGGGTGCCGGCGGGCGGCCGCGCTACCACCTCGAGCGCGCGCTCGAGACGTATCGCGTCGTGCAGCACGGCGTCTCGCTCGGCATCGGTGGACCCGACGAGCCTTCCGCGACGTACCTCGAGCGTTTGCGTGAGCTCGCCATGCTCACGAAGTCGCCGTGGGTGAGCGACCATTTTTGCTGGTGCGGCGCGGGCGGAGCGCACTTGCACGACCTCTTGCCGCTGCCGTTCACGCCCGAGCTCGTGCGCACCGTGGCCGACCGCGCGCGCCGCATCCAGGACGCGCTCGGTGTGCCATTCGCTCTGGAAAATGCCTCGAGCTACCTCACCTACAAGGGGAGCGTGCTCGCAGAATGGGAGTTCATCGCGGAGATCGCGGAGCGCGCGAACATCGGCCTCTTGTTCGACGTAAACAACGTGTTCGTGACCGCGTATAACCACGGGCTCGATCCGGTGGAGTTCGTGCGCCGCGTCCCGGCGGAGCGCATCGTGCAGATCCACCTCGCGGGTCACACCAATCTCGGGACCCACGTCATCGACACCCACGACGGGCACGTCATCGAGCCGGTGTGGGATCTCTACCGGATGACGATCGAGCGAACCGGACCCGTCTCGACGTTGATCGAGTGGGACGACAAGATCCCCGAGTTCGAGGTCCTGCTTGCGGAGGCCGCGCGGGCGAAGGCGGAGCGCCACCGCGCCCTCACGGCACGTGCCGCCGGGATCTCGACGCTCGACGCCGAAACGCTCGAGGGGGTCCGCGCTGCCGCCCGCGCACCCGCAGGCCCAACGACGACGAAGAGCCACGGCACACGTCAGGGCGGCCCGCGCGAAAGCGAGGGTGCTACGGCAACCGGCGACTCGACCGAGGCCGCCGAGTGACGAGCGCCGCCGAGCTCCAGCGGCAAATGGCCGTTTTTCTCAGACGCCCGCGCGATCTTGCCAAGGACGAGGAGGCACGTCGCTTCGCTGAGCTCTACCTTGGCGGCAACGCTCGGCTGTCACCGGTCGAGCAGCTCGAGATCTATCGCGAGCAGTTCTTCCTCCGGCACACCGACTCCTTGGTCGAGGATTTTCCCGGCGTCGGCGGCATCCTCGGGCAAACGGAGTGGGACGAGCTCGTGTGGGCCTACCTCGCAACCGTGCCGCCCGCGAGCTACGACCTCGCGGAGCTCGGCGTGGGCTTGCCGGATTTCATCGCGAATCGCGCGGGGCTCGAGCGGCGCGAGCTGCTCGTCGACATGGCGACGCTCGAGTGGAACCACGTCGTCGTCTTCAGCGCGCCCGATCGCCCGCGGCTCGACCCTCGTAAGCTCGCGAGCGTGCCCGTAAGCGCGTGGGAGCGCGCGCGACTCGAGCCCGATCCGGGGCTCCGCTTGCAACGCGTGCGCTACCCCGTGGTGGCCCTCCGACGCGAGCTCATCGCGGCGCGCGACGACGGGCGCAGCGAGCCCGTCGCGCTGCCCGATGCCGCGCCGTCGTGCTTGGCCGTGCACCGCCGCGAGCGACTGATCCATCACGACGTGCTCGAGGTGCCGGCGTTCGAGCTCTTGCGCGCCATCGCGGACGGGGAGCCACTCGGCCGCGCCTGCGAGATAGCCGCCCAAAGAGCCGGCGTCGCGCTCGAAGAGCTCGGGCGCGGCCTCGAAGCCTGGTTCGGTGACTGGGCGGCGCGCGGCTACGTCGTGGACGTCGTGGTCGACGACTAGCTACGGCGCGGGTTTCTGACGTGCTTCGAGCACCTTCAAATAATGAAGGAGCGCCGTGCCCGCGTGCTGCGGATTGTCGATGCGCACGTGAAAGTCGGTGGGGGTGTTGGGGATGCCGCCGCGCATGAAGCGCGGCGCTCGCATCAGGTAGTCGGGGCCGGGCAGGAGCTGAAAGTGCATCAGGAACGCGAGGCTCTTCACGATGCCGGCCTCCAGCGCTTCGATCTCTTTCGCCGGCACACCCGCGAGGCGCGCCGCCGTCAGCGTCGACACGGCAGCCTCCATGCGCGTCGCGGTACCCACGAGCGCGGGCGGAACGAAGGGGCCCGCGCTCGTGGCACCGTCGTACTCCGGGTTGGCCTCGCGATCCCAGATCGCCGTCGTGCGCACCGCTTCCTGCCACTCCAAGCAGAAGCTCAGTGCCTTCCGATTCGGCGCTTTCTCCCACAGCGCGCCGAGCGCGTGACACGTCCAGTGCTCGGCGCCCCAGAAGTAATGCCAGCCGAGGTACCAGAACGGATAGTCGACCAGGTACGCGAGCGCGCTCTTCGCGGCCTCGAGGTCCCGCCGATCGTGCGTCAGGCGCTCGGCACGAGCGAGCGCGAAGGCCGCCTCGCCCGTGTAGTAGAGCGACTGCTTGTCGATGGGGGTGTTGGTGCTCCGATCGTAAAAATGCTTGAACTCACCGTCCGGGCGCTGCTGACTGCGGAGGAACGCCGCGAGGTCACGCACGACGGGCATGAGCTCCGGCATCACGCCACCCTCCACGATTTCGACCAACGCGAGCAGTCCGAGCGCCGAAGAGCCGAGATCGGCCCGATCGCCCACGGCGACGCAGCGGTGCTCACCGCATTGACCGACCGCGCCGTCGACGAGCCTTCGCGCGGCGCGCGTGACCGAGGCGAGCATGACCGGATCGCGCGTGTAGTTGGCGGTCTCGGCGAGGTACCAGGTGGCGCCGCAATGGCGGGGCCAGTTGTAGTCGTCGGTCTCGTGGTCATCGATTCCGTTGACCTCGTAGCGGTACATGCCGTCCGCACGCACGGCGCGCGCGAGGTATGCGCCGGCCCCGATCGATGCGGCGCGCAGGGTCGCCACCGTCACGGCGGGCGCCGGCTCGGGGGGATGGCGATGCCGAAGGGCGAGGCGACGGAAGGTCCCGTACTCGACGAGCCTCTCGCGGGTGGTGTCGAGCTCCCGGGCGAGCGCATCGAGCACCACGTCCGGATCGACGCCGAGCTGCAGCCGGATAGGACCGAGCTCGAGTGGGTGATTGTAGGCCTGCAGCGCCAAGAGGTCGTCGACGGTCGCGTAAGCGACGCGATCGTCGTACTGCGCCTCGACCCCGTCGCGCCCCGGAACGAACGAGGCCCCGAAGATGATGGGATTCGTGGAAAGAACCGGCCCCTCGTCGAGCACGTCCTCGGCCGCGACGAAGCCACGCTGGCCCCGCACCTCGCCGAGTGGACCCGGATCCTTGCCTTTGACGACCACCCGCGAGCGGCGCTGGCCGTTGAGCCAGGTGCTCACGATCGTCCGCTTCACGTCGCCGTGGCGATCGACGCGCAAATAATGCTCGAGCCCGAGGCTCGCCGCGAGCAAGACCAGGGCGAACAACGCGGCGAGCCGCGCGAGCCCGAGCTTCCTCATGCCGGGCTCTCGCCGTCGGGACTCGCTGAGGTTTCCGGGGCGGCGGCGGCTGCCGGGACGGGACGACGGGCAGCGAGCCACCAGAGCTCGACCAGCGGATAGACGACGGCGTACGGCAGCACCAAAAGCGTGACGAGCAGCATGAGCGTCACGCCGCCACGCCCAAAATCACCATGAATACCGGCGAGAAACGCGAGGCTGAGCAGCGCGACCGTCACGAGCAGAATGCCTACACCGAGCAGCACCCGGGCCCCGATGAGGAGTGCGCGCCGGGCGATGGCGGGCCGGCCAATCACGAGGCTGCTTGCTCCGGCGAGCGCGAGCGTCGCCCCGCCCACCACCATGTCGGTCGGCCAATAGCGCACCGGGAGCGCAACGAGCCCGGCCCCGAGCACGGTCGCCGGGATCAGGTTGCCCACGGCAAACGCGATCTCTTTCCTGCGTTCGGAAGCGTCGAGGCGAGAAGGCACGGTACGGGGGCATCGTGCCGCCTCGGCGGGGGTCATGCAACGGCCATGCAGCACGACGGCGAACAGCCGAAACTTGCGTGGTTCCGCGGGGTTTGCTAGTTGTACCCGGTGGGCGTCCCGTCTGAGTGGCTCGAATCGGCACGCCGCAATGGCGGCGCAGCCCTCATGGGCGTCCTGAACGTCACGCCCGATTCGTTCTACGACGGAGGTCGCTACGCGACGGAGGCCGCGCAGCGTGCCCAGATCGATCGCATGCTCGCCGAAGGCGCGAGCATCATCGACATCGGCGCCGAGTCGTCGCGCCCGGGTGCCGAGGCCGTTCCCGCCGCTGTCCAGCTCGACCGAATGGCTGCGGCGCTCGCCCATGCCGTCGCACGCGGCGCCGTCGTCTCGGTGGACACGACGAGCCCGGAAGTCGCGGCGCGCGCCCTCGGGCGCGGCGCTCGCATCGTGAACGACGTGTCCTGCCTCGCCGACGCGGAGCTCGCTCGCGTCACGGCGCGCGCCGGCGCCACCCTGCTCGTCATGCACGCCCGCGGCCCCATGAGCCGTCAAGCGGGCTTCTCCCAATATCCGGAGACGGGCTACGGCGACGTGGTCGCTGACGTCCTCCGCGAATGGCGCGCCGCACGCGAGCGCGCCGTCGCTGCGGGCGTCCGACCGGGCGACGTATGGCTCGATCCGGGGCTCGGCTTCGCCAAAAACGCGCGCCAATCGTTCGAGCTGCTCGCGCGGCTGGAGGAGCTCGCGGCGGAGGGCGCACCGGTCGTCGTCGGCGCGAGCCGCAAGTCCTTCATCGCCTCGCTCGACGATTCGGCGCCCGCCGACCGCCTCGGAGGGAGCATCGCCGCGGGGCTCGTCGCGGTGGAGCACGGCGCGTCGGTGCTTCGCGTCCACGACGTGCTCGCGCAACGTCAAGCGCTGGACGTCGTTCGGCGCGCGCGCCCGCCGCGGGCGACAGCGGAGGCACGCCATGCCTGAGCTGCTCCGCGCTTACTTCGCGAGCCGCTCGCCCGTGCACTACCTGCGCGACGCGCTCGACATCTTCATCGTTTACTACGTGGTGTACCGCGCGCTGCTCGTGCTGCGCGGCACGCGCGCCATGCAGGTCGGGCTCGGCATCTGCGTGCTGCTCGGTCTGTATCTGGTCGCGCAGGCGCTCGAGCTCGTCACGGTGGTCACGGTCATGGGCGCGCTCATCTCGAGCATGATCCTGATCGTGGTCGTCGTATTCCAAAACGACATCCGGCGCGGTTTGCAGCGCGTCGGCAGCCGGGCCTGGTTCGGCACGTTTTCTCGCACGCAGGAGGGGCGCGTCATCGACGAGGTCGTGGAAGCCGCGACGGAGCTCGCACGGCACCGCATCGGCGCGCTCATCACCTTCGAGCAGGACGCGAACCTCGACGAGTTCGTGGGCGTTCACAAGGGCCAGGTGATCGACGCTCAGGTGACGAGCGAGCTCCTCGTTTCGCTCTTCGTGCCGGAGGGCGTGAACAAGCTGCACGACGGCTCGGTCGTCATCCGGAACCTACGCATCGCCAAGGCCGGCGTCTTCTTTCCGATGCCCGAAGGGCGCGTGATGGATCAGAGCTTCGGCTCGCGCCACCGCGCCGCGCTCGGCATCACGGAAGAGACCGACGCCGTCGTCGTGATCGTGAGCGAGGAGCGCGGCACCATCAGCTTCTGCTTCAACGGCAACATCGCGACGAATCTCGACGGGCCGAAGCTGCACGCGATGCTCGAAGCCATGTTCAGCCCGAAGGTCCGCAAGACGACCCCGCGCAAGACCAAGGCCGCGCGCGAGTCGATCGAGCCGCCGCCCCCGAGCGTGCGGCGCGAGCTCGAGAAGACGCCGCTCAGCGAGGAGCCGCTGCGCATCAGCCTGGTCGCCGACCAGCCCGAATCGCGACGCCGCCCGAATAGCGAGCCGCCGCCGCCCCTGCGCGTCGCGCCGAGCACGCCGCCGCCCCCGCTCGCGGCGCCGCTCGACGAGCCGTCGGAGGTGTCCACGGCGGGCGTCGACGAGACGCCGCCGGACCAGGACGGCGATCTGCCCCGAGGCAGTGGATGACGGTCGCCGATCGGGTTGCCGCGACGGGCGCCTTCGTGCGCGAAGCGTTCACGGAAAATCTCGGGCTCAAGGCGCTGTCCTTCGCATTCGCTGTCGGCCTGTTCCTGTACCTCTACGGCCAGCGCGACGAGCAGCAGCGCACGGTCGCCGTGGGCCTCAGCTTCAGGCCGCCCGCGGAGGACTCGGCGCGCGAGCTCATGACGCAGCTGCCGGCGAGCATTCACGTGACGTTGCGCGGCCCTGCGCACGTCATCGATCGCCTCGTGCAATCCGGGATCCCCCCGCTCACGGTCGATCTCCGCAACGGCGAGCGCGAGAGCATCGTCTTCAACGAGCGCATGTTCTCGCTGCCGCCCGATACGCACGTCACCGCCAGCGATCCGCCGAGCATCGAGCTCGAGTGGGAGGACGTGATCGCCCGGCAAATCCCCGTGCAGGCGTCGATCGCGGGCCAGCCGGCGCAAGGCTACGTCGTGAAGGGCGAGCCGGAGGTCGAGCCGAAGCAGATCCCCGCACGCGGACCTTCGAGCTTGGTGGAGGTGCTCCAGTTCGCGCGCCTCGCCCCGTTCGACGTCTCGGGCCTGAGCGAAGGCGTGCACCGCCGCCGGATCGCGCTCGACGCGCCGCCCATGCGCGTGCGCTACCTCGGACCGCCCGCGGCGACGGTGTCCGTGACCATCGCACGCCGCCTGACCGAGGCGAGCTTCCAGGGTCGCACGGTGGAAGTGCTCGGTCCGGCGATCACCGGCGTTTCACCGCGCACGGTGGACGTCACCGTCGTCGGTCCGCCCGAGGTCGTTCAATCCTTGCGCGCCGAGCAGGTGGTGCCGCGCGCGAACCTGATGAAGGCGCCGGGCCTCGACCTCAAGGACCTGCGGCACGGCTCGGCCGAGCTGCCCGTCACGGTGGAGCTCGCGGGCGCGGAGACGAAGGTTCAACCGCCGAGCGTCACGGTGAAGTGGTAGCCGCCCGCTCCGGATCGAGCGCCTCGACGTAGTCGCCGTCGGGTTCCACGAAAATCCGCTTCATTTCGGGGATCTCGGCCCGCACTCGCTCCTCGAGCGCGTCGACCGTGCGCTCGAGCTCCGCGACGGTCAGGCCCGCGCGGAACCGCACCTTGAGCGCGAGCAGGATCGACTCCGGGCCGAGGTGCAGGCTCAGGAGCTGCGTGACGGCTTCCACGTCCGGCGTCGCCTCGACGATGGCCTGTGCGCGCGCTCGAAGCTCCGGGCTGGCCCCCTCCCCGATCAGCAGGCTGTGCGTGTCGACGGCGAGCAGGATCCCGATCCCGCAGAGCAAGAGACCGATGACGATCGAGCCGACCGCGTCGGGCACCGCGCTCCCCGTGACGCGCGAGACGCCGAGCGCTCCGAGCGCAACGAACAGGCCGACGACGGCACCCGAGTCCTCCAACAGCACCACGGGAATCGTCGGATCCTTCCCGGAGAACAGCGCCTGGAAGATCGGTCGCCCGTTACGCGCACGCAAGAATTCCTTGAGCGCGACGGTGAAGCTCCCGAGCTCCAGCGCGAGCGACAGCCCGAGCACGACGACCGGCCAGAGCACCGACGGCGGCGGCCCCTCGTCGGGCGCACGCAACTTGTGGAGCCCCTCGAAGATCGCGAACACGCCGCCCAGGAGAAAGAGCGTGAGGGACACGACGAACGCCCAGAAGTAGCGCTCGCTCTCGCGCCCGAGCGGGTAGCGGTTCGGCTCCCGCTTCGTAGCGAGCGTCATGCCGACGAGGAGCAGCGCTTGGTTGGCCGTGTCTGCAACCGAGTGCACGCCCTCGGCGAGCATCGTGACGCTCCCGGAGAACGCGGCGACGACGAGCTTCACGATCGCGATGCCGCAATTGGCGGCAAGCGCCGCGAGAACGACCTTCTTGCCACCGCCGTGAGACACGCGACCGCGAGCATAACGCATCGCGCCGCGGGCGAGCGCCCCTTCGACGTCGAGCGGCTAGGCCTGGGTCTCGGCACAGAAACGGCACCAGACGTCCCGGTAGACCGCTTCGAGATTGCGGGCAAAACGCGGGGCATCCATGAGCGGCGACTGCTCGAGCCGCGCGCGCAGCGTTCGGCGGAGGGCGCTCAGGTGCTCGAGGTCGCTCGCCAGCGAGCTCGCGACCGCTACGTATTCTTCTTCCGTCGTCGCAATGAGCTGAGGCATGCCGAGGTTCATCGCCAGGCTGACGCCCGCACGGCCGACCACGGTATGACCGACGAGGGTCACGGTCGGTACGCCCATCCAGAACGCGTCGAGACTCGTCGTCTGCGCGTTGTAGGGGAAAGTATCGAGACCGATGTCGATCTCGCGATACCTGCCGAGGTAGTCGAGCCGCGCGCAGCGACCGACGAATTCGACGCGCTCGCGCTTCACGCCTGCCTCCTCGAACAGCGCATGCACGCGCGAGCGCGCACTTCCCTCCGGTGCCACGAGGATCAGTCGCGACTCGGGCACGGCGCGGAGCACTCTCGCCCACAGGCGAAGCACCCCGGGATTCACCTTCCGAAAGTGGTTCAGACTGCCGAACGTGATGCTCCCCCGCGCGAGCGCTGGAAGCGGGCTCACCGCGGGAACCTCCGTCAGCGGGTCGTAGCACCAGAAGGAGTCGGGAAGCCGAATGGTCTCTTCCGAGTAGACCTGGGTGTCGGCGCCGGGAGGATCCAGATACGGATCGGACAGCCGGTAGTCCATCGCCTCGAGGCCCGTCGTGCCTGGATACGCGAGCCAGCAGATCTGCACGGGCGCGGGGCGGCGAGCGAACGCCAGCAAGCGGCGGCCCTTCAGGTGCATGGTGAGATCGACCAGGATATCGATCTGGTCCCGGCGAATGACCTCGCACAAGGCGGCGTCGTCGAGCTCGGCGACCTCACGCCAAACGTCGGCGCACGCGCGAATGAGAGCCGTCTCCGGGCTCGCCTGTTCGGCGCTCGAGTAGCAGAACAGCTCGACCTTGGCGTGGTCGTGGTTCCTAAACAAAAAAATCATAAAACACAAC
>DASUGE010000292.1:0-4542 GCA_036274215.1 Polyangiaceae bacterium
GCTCTTGGCACGCGTGAAAGCGGTGCTGCGGCGCGACGGCATCGTGCGGCGCCGCGGCGAGCTGCCGATGCGTGCCGCCGATCTCGAGGTCAATCCGCGCTCGCGTGAGGTGCGGCGCGAAGGCGTGCTCGTAGAGCTCACGGCGACGGAATTCGACGTCTTGTGGGCGCTCATCGAGGCGAACGATCGCGCCCTGGCCCGCGAGGAGCTCGTCGAGCGCGTGTGGGGTCCCGGTCACGTCGTGACGCTCCGCACCATCGACAACTTCATCCTGCAGCTCCGCGCGAAGCTCGAAGCCGATCCCGCCGAGCCCCGTCACCTCGTGACCGTGCGGGGCGTGGGCTACCGCTTCAAGCCGTAACTCCGGGACCGCCACCGGCTGGCCCGGCAGCGAGTTGTGGTAAATGGTCCTCCCCCGTGGACCAGAATCTCCTTCGCTCCTACTTCGGCACGATCTACGAGCTGCCGCTCGAGACGGGCGTCGTGCGCGTCTCCATCGACGGGGAGGTCGTGAAGGATCCCAGCGGATTGCCCCCGGTCCTGCGCCAGGATTTCGCGCTCATCACGGCGTACAACCCGCGCAGCATGCCGCTCCCGCGGCGCGTGAACGAGGGCCGCCAGCAGGTCCTGCGCGATCTCTTGGTGCTCGGCTGCTACCGCGTCGAGCAATGCGTCGGCTACGACGAGGAGCCCGAGGGTCCGTGGCGCGAGCCGGCCTGGCTCGTCCAGGGCATTCCCCGCGACGAGGCGATCGGTTTCGGTCGCGCATTTCGCCAAAACACGATCGTTTACTGCCGGGGCGCACGGCCGGAGCTCATCGTCACGGACCAGACGCTCGACGAGCTCGGGCGCACGTTTCAGGGCAACTGGCGCATCCGCTGACGATTGTTCCGACGGCTCTCGGAGGCTATAGGCAACTAGCGGTAGGCCCGCATGCATCAGCGCCTCTCCTTGGTTGCCTTCGCGCTCGGCGCGACCGCGCTCGTCAACTGCTCGAGCGGTGAGAACCCGCCTGACGGCAGCGCGGCGAACGGGTCGTCGGCGACGGCAGGTGCCGTAGGCAAGGGCGGAACGGGCGCCGGCGGCGGCGCGGGCGCTCCGCAAGGCGGAAAATCAGCGGGGTCCGGCGGCGTCAGCGCGACGGCCGGGGCCACGGCTGGCGGCTCGGCGGGCGCGATCCCGGGCGGCGCGGCGGGCGCGCTGTCCGGCTCGAGCGGAGCCGGCGGCTCCACGGCGTTCGGCGGCAGTGCAGGGATGGGCGCGCGCGGTGGCGGCGACGGCGGGTCGAGCGCGGGCGCCGGCGCGGGCAGGAGCGGCGGAGGGAACGGCGGCGCCGCGGCAGGCATGGGCGGCGCGGCGGGCCAAGGCTCCGGCGGCGCGGCGGGCAAAGGTGGCACCGCGCTCCCGTTCTCCTTCTACATCGGTGCCGACATCACCGATCAGGAACCGCAGTCCGAGAGCACGCGCGCCGCGCTCCTCACGCTGATGAAGTCGCACGGCTTCAACTACGTTCGCCTGCGCACGTTCGTCGATCCGAAAGCCTCCGACGGCTACGACAAGCAGAACGGCTACGCCGACCTCGCGCATACCGTGTCGTTCGGCAAGCAGATCAAAGACGCGGGCATGGGGTTTTTGCTCGACTTTCACTACAGCGACAACTGGGCCGATCCCGGCAAGCAGTGCGTTCCCGTGGCGTGGCAGAGCCTCGCAACCATCGACGAGATGGCGACCGCGCTCTACGACTACACGAAGGACGCGATCGAGAAGCTCATCGCGGGCGGCGCGCGGCCCGACATGGTGCAAATCGGCAACGAAACGACGCCCGGCATGTGCATCCACCAGTGCGACGGCGGCGGCCAGCCCACGGGCACGAATGCGGTGAACGGCAGCGCCTCGAACTGGGGCAATCTCGGCAAGCTCTTGAAGGCGGGTGCCAACGCCGTGCTCGAGGTCGACTCCGGCATCGTGATCTCGCTCCACATCGACAAGGGCGACGAATTTGCCACGACCAAGAGCTGGATCGACAACGCCGTGAAGCAAGGCGTCCCCTTCACCGCGTTCGGCGAGTCCTGCTATCAAAAATACCAGGGCGATCCGAACAGCACGACGAACACCAAGAACGGCTGGACGTCCACGTTCACCCAGCTCGCGAGCACCTACCCGGACATCAAGTTCTTCGCCGCCGAGTACGGCCCGATGCAGCGCGAGATCAACGACGTGCTCTACGCGTTGCCCAAGAACCAGGGTATCGGCACCTTTAACTGGGAGCCGACCACGCAAGGCGATTGGAACACCGGCCACGATCTGATCCGGCGCATGGGCACCACGTACACGGCGCAGCCCGACCTGGCGCTCTACGACGACATGATGACGGCCTACGCCGACCGCCTCTGAGCGCGCGCGCTGCAGCCGAAACGCCGCGCTTTCGGCTTACTGCTGGCGCGCCATGCCCGCGTGATACGCTAGGGGACCGTCGTGAAGCGCTGGCTTCTTGCCCTCGCCCCATTGCCGCTCCTGCTCGCCCTCGGCGCTTGGGCGTCGGCGCGCGTGGCCGATCGGGTGGCCGTCGCAGGTGCGAACCTGCTCCTCGCGCTCGCGCCGTTCGCTCGCGACACCCAGCCCGTCGAGGCGGAGGAAGCGCCCGCGTTGGCGATCCCGACGGAGCTCACGTTGATGGGCGACGCGCTCGGCGGAAGCGCCCGCCCCGCGCCGCCACCGTCCAAGCACGCGCGCGGCAAGAAGGCGCCAACGGCCCCGACGCCCGTCGTGTTCGTTTCGCAGGAGCAAGTGCTGCGGCTCGCGACGACGCGCGCCCGCCCGCACGGCTCCCCCGTTCCGGCAAGCGGTGCGCGCCCCGCCGGGCTCAAGCTCGCCGGCGTCGCCGCGCTCGGCATCGGTATGCAGGACGGCGACGTGCTCACGCGCGCGGTGGGCCAGCCGGCGCTCTCGAGCGGCGCCGTGATCCAGGCCGTGCTCTCCGCGCGGGCGCGGCGCGCTCCCGTCCTCGAGGGCGAGTTCTGGCGCGGCACCCAGCGCTGGCTGATACGCGTCGAGCAGCCGTACCTTCCCGAGCGTCACGCCGTCGAGACGCCTGCCGCCCCCGTGGAGACCCCCACGGAGGCCGTCGTCGGTCCGCGCTTGACTCTCCGGGATCCGAGCCCAAGACTCCGTGAGCCATGAAGACAACGCATTTCCGTGCTCTCCGTCTCGCTCTCGTTGCCGCCGGCCTCGCCGTGGCGGCGCCGTCCTTCGCCTCCGTCGTCACGCCCCTCTGCGGCGGCGAAAAGGACGACCAGCAGGACAAGAACAAGAGCAGCGAGAACAAGAAAGAGAAAGAGCAGCCGAAGAAGCCGACGAACCCCGCCTGACAACGGCACGGGTTCGCGCTATACGCGCTCCCTCGATGGCCCACGAGGTCGACTGCATCAAGCTCGGGCGCAAGTCCGAAGGATTACCGAAACCGCCGTTCAAGGGCGAGCTCGGCCAACGCGTCTACGATCACATCTCGGCTGAGGCGTGGCGCCAATGGCTCGAGCACTCGAAAATGCTCATCAACGAGTACCGCCTCGATCTCACGAGCGAGAGCGGGCAGCGCTTGTGGATGACGGAGTGCGAGAAGTACTTCTTCGGCGAGGGGTCGACCGCCCCGGCCGAGTTCCGTCCGGTCGAATAGCGAACAGAGCCCTCGACGCACGCTGGGGGGAGAATCGAGCCGCATGTCGACGCGCACCCTGGGCATGAGCGAAGAGGTCTGGCGCTACCTCCTCGACGTCACCGTGCACGAGGCGCCGCTCCTCGCGCGCCTGCGTGAGGAGACGGCCAAGCTCGCGGACTCCGGCATGCAGATCTCGCCGGAGCAGGGCCGCTTCATGGCGTTCCTGGTGGAGCTGCTCGGCGTGCGTCGCTACCTCGAGGTCGGCGTCTTCACGGGCTATAGCTCGCTCTCCGTCGCGCTCGCGCTCCCGCCGGAGGGGCGCATCGTCGCGTGCGACATGAGCGACGAATGGACGCGCGTCGCCCGTCGCTACTGGGCGGAGGCCGGCGTGGCCGAGCGTATCGAGCTCGAGCTCGGACCGGGCGTCGCGTCGCTCGCGGCGCTCGTCGAAAGGGGCGCTCGGGGCTCGTTCGATCTCGCCTTTTTCGACGCCGACAAAGAGTCGAGCCTCGAGTACTTCGAGCTCGGGCTCGAGCTCGTTCGAAAGGGCGGCCTGCTCGCCTTCGACAATGCCCTCTGGGGCGGCAAAGTCGCCGATCCCGCCGAAAGCGCGGCCTCGACGACGAGCCTGCGCGCCCTCAACGCGAAGGCCTGCTCCGATCCGCGCGTGAGCGCGTCGCTCGTTCCGATCGGGGACGGGCTCTTGCTCGTCCGCAAGCGCTGAGCTCAATTGAGAAGGGGGCCCTGCCCTGGGCATTGATCGCATCTTCGCAGGAATTTCTCGGTGTTGGCTGCGGTTTGCGGCGGCATGCACGACGTGGAGCGATGGGCGGCTGCCGAATTTGGGGACGCAGAGTTGGGTGATCGGCGCCGGACGCAGCGACTGA